>JABXKD010000044.1 GCA_013375475.1 Promethearchaeota archaeon | reverse complement strand
AAGATAAACGAATCCAGGAGCTAAAAGAACCTAAAGCAGTGATGCCCTCAAGCCTAGCTCAAGGGATAACTTCCCAATCTGCAACGATCGGGAGTACCCCCTCTTTTGGTGCCTCACCAACTTCTTCTCCATCAACAGCAGCACCTGCTCCGAGTATAGGAGGAGGAATTGGATCAGGTAGGAGAATTTGCCCTAATTGTGGTGCTACTGGATTTGCTATTAAAGAGGTTGAGGATAAATCAAAAATTTTGAGTTACATCCCCAAACCCCAATATGCAAAGAAGAGTATTTGTACAAAATGTGGTTTTGAATTTTAAATTATTTTTATTTTTCACCTTTTTTAAATATGTTTTAATAACGCTTCAAAATCATTTTTTTGCCGATTTAACTTATTTCTATTCAATATTTCATATCAATCTGAATTATTAGGAAAATTATTTATAGTATAATTTTAATTATAATTGCAAACTTAATATGGAAAAGTTAAGGGTTAAATAGAGTAAATATGTCAGAATTTCGTGAGGATTTATTAGCGACCCCAATTAACAAAAAAAGAGTTATTAAAATCATCCTTACAGCCGTTTTATTAACTGCTGCCTTTGCATTTTCAACTGTTTTCTTTAACCTATTGTGGGACAACCAAAGACCCCCTCCGAGTGACCAGTTGTCTGAAGCTGAAGATGAGGATGTTATATTAATACTACCTCCATTCCCTTATAATTTATCTGACTTTCAAGATATGTTTTCAGATCAAAATCTAACCTTAGACCAACTGAGTGACCTATTAGACGCTTTACAAGAGATGTTTGACGGAGACATTGACGATTTAGATTTATCTAATTATTCTCAAGCTCTAGCAGGTCTTATGGGTTCTGAGGTTGAAGTATTTAGATTATATGACTATGACGATTTTAACGAAATGCAAACAAAATTATGGAAATACGAAAGTTTTGACGAATACACTGGCGACGGATGGCATTCATCTGCTGCCAAACAAATTTTTGATTTTTACTCTTACATGAATTATTTTATTTCTCATTCTGATAAAGATTTACTTTCTTTAAAAATGCTACTTACGCCTAGCGTGGGCATGAATTCAATGGTTATTCCTTCATTATTTCCTAACCCTCACATTATGGAAGGGAGCATTTTACCGGAACCTAATTATACGACAGGACCTCCATCTTTGTATAAAGACGATTTTAATTGCACAACATTGGATATCGAATTTGATCCTTCTACTCAAGGAAATGTTAGCCTGAAATATGAGTTATTTGGTTTAGATTTACCTACTGGCACTGAAATTGACGCGATGGCTGTAGAACCAGTTTATACAGATCCTGTTATCCAAAATAAGTATTTACAGTTAAAAGGTGATACCCTAGATGTTTATATTAACAATAACGACGACTTTGCTTATTATGTAAACGAATTAAATAAGACTATAACAAGCTCTGACAATTCTTTTATAGTCGCCGATAAAATTAGGAATTATCTCCAATATAATTTCACTAAAATTACTGACCCAAACCAATACAATCCGGCCCCGCAAGGATACGATCAAGTAGAATGGTTTTGTGAGCAAGGCATTGGGTATTGGGCAGACTTTACTTCTGCCTTTTGCGCTTTTGCTCGTGTTTTTGGAGTACCAAGCCGTTTTGTAAACGGATTCAACAGCTTTGCTATTCAAGAAATGTTTGATACAACCGAGTTGAAAAACACTTTTGCGATAAAATATAAGCATATGTATACCTGGTCAGAGATTTATGTTCCCACAGATACAGTTGGAAATGGTATGTGGATACAAATGGATGTTTATTACGATAACTACGGGGGAAATCCTCCAAGTTTAGCTAATTATTCCCTAACATTAAATACAAACTTTACATCGGGATATAGAGGAAACATGGCAAATCTCACTGCAACATTGACACTTGATGGTAATCCCGTTGATGGTAGACCTATAAATTTCTTCGATTTAACATCTACTCAAAGTCTTGGTCAAATAAGTACTAACATAAATGGTGAAGCATCTCTCTTAATTAATATTGATGACACACAGGTCGTTGGACCACATTATATTTTTGCCCAATTTAATCCTAATGTTAACGACACAACTCTATATACTATATATGGAGACATTGAAGTAAATCTTCAAATTATTAATCCCCAAGAAGTAAACATTTCAATAGACACAATGACAAATATTCAAGGTTATGTATATGATCCCATTGCTAACTTAAATGTAGGTGGGGCGACTTTAGAGGTAATACTACTTCAAAAAGGTACAAATAATAGAGTTGGAGCTCCGCCATTTGATATGACTTATTTCAACGCGGATCCCTATGGATATTTTGATATTTATATCAATGTTGATCCATCTGTATCTGTCGGTCAATACGAATTAAGGGTAGATACGAATGGAAGTTGGTATTTTTTTCCGTACGCTAATGGTTTTGTTAACGATTCAAGTAATAGAATGGATTTTAATGTCTCTAAAGGAATTCTAAAATATGTGTGGTTTTACATTAATGATGTTCCCTCATTCATCCCAGATTCCCCTGTAGTGGATAGATATACTGATTTAATCCTTAAAGCAAAGGTAGTAAATGAAACTAATTATCCTATTCCGAATCAAAACGTCCAATTTTTCGATTATTGGAGTGGTATTCAAATAGGAGCAAACACTACTGATGTTAACGGGGTGGCGAGATATAAGTTTACTGTAAACAATCTTATGGCAACAGGCCCTAATTTATTATATGCTAAGATAGGGATCGAGGAAAATCATTCTTACTTTATATTAAACGAAGAACCAATAATTAATATATTTTCAGGACCATCACCTCGAGAAATTAATCGTACAGCTATTGGTGCCAGCAATACTTTCTTTAATATAGAAGGAGAGCTTCTGGACCATACTACTGGAAGACCTATCAGGAATTCAATGGTATCTTTAAAATTATTAAGAGGTGGATTGGATTATTCTCCATATCTAATACCAACTGATACGATTTGGACAGATTCTAATGGATATTTTAATGTATGGTTTGAGGTTGCATCGAATACTCCAACTGGGAATTATACACTAAGGCTTGATTTTAATGGCACTATTTCTCGTATGGGTCATCCTATATATCCTGCCTTTTTTAATTTACCATATATTAATACTTCTTCGACATTTGCGAATGAACTCATGGTAACGACTCCAACTACTTTAACATTTAACTTCTGGATAGACGATACTCCTTCTGACGATTATAACCAACCTGTAATTTATCGGAATGGGTACGTCAATTTAAGCGTATATCTTGAATGGGGTGGAATTCCCGTAGGAGACGGAGAATGGGTTGATTTTTACGACGTAACTCAAGATATCTTAATAGGCTCAGCTCAAACAATAAACGGCTACACAAGCCTAATGTATTATACGGACTTCTCTACAGTAGCAGGGCCTCACCAAGTTTATGCAAGATGGGGTTCCAATTACAATTATTCTTATTTTCTTTATAATGCAAATATATCTGTCAATCTTGAAAGTGGTCCCACTCCTAATGTTGTTGCGAGGAGTGGTGCAATAAATAGAAATTTTAATTTACACGGGTATGTAAACGACTCCACGAATGGTTCCCCAATAAAATACACAAGAATTTTTGTATATATGTATGATCAGTCTTTAATAGATTATACAGGATATCTCTCTTTAGAGAGTGGCTTCTTGCGTTTAGATGAGAGTGGGGAATTTGATTTAACATATTCAGTTATAAGTTCAACTCCCGAAAAAAAATATACTATAATAGTCACGTTTGATGGGTGGTTTATGTACTCCTGGCCTTTTATTCTAAATAATGAATATGATTTTTATCTCGGGGGTTTTAGTAACTTTACTTCTTATGATTATGGAAGTTTAGATCTACAGGTATACGATCCTGAAAACCTTACTATTTATTTAGCTGTGGAAGGCAATCCAACTTTGCCATTTTTTAACAATTTGAATCCGCCTGAAACATATAAATTTGATGAAACTATCCATGTCCAAGTACAACTGGACCATCCTGAAGAGTTCGGTTCTAGAACTGTATATATCTATGATGATTACACCAATTCGCTTTTAGATTCATACACATTTTCAAGTGGTTCAACTGGTTTCGTTCAATTCAATCTTTCTACAAACGATTTACATGCTGGCTTGCTCAGATTTCGAGTAAATTATCACACATTTAGTGGATTTAACACCACATATGTCGTTATTAATGAAACTATTGGTATTACTATGAATGTTGATAGAAATGTCGTACAGAGGAATTTCCATCAGTTCAATGTTGATGGAGTACTTCAGCAAAATGGAACGCATTTAGACGGATTAATGATAGGGCTAATCTTATGGGACTTTGGAATTGGGGATGTTTCAGGGTACTTAAACCTAAATGGTCCTCAATTTAGAACTGTTTATGGTGGGAATTATTTATATGACAATAATGGTATATTTATAAGTTGCCCTCAAGGTGATTATTACCTCGATATTGTTTTCACAGGGAATATAAATGATGTTGGAATATCTCTAACAAATTACATGGAAACGGTAAGTAGGTCTATTCAAATCAATATTACAGCAGGTACAAATATAAATGGAAACTACGATACTAAGGTTGTTAAAGATCAATTTTATGAGGGCGATGATTTATACGTCTATGGGTTCTTAAATTGGGATAACGGAACTGCAATGGCTGGCATGGAAGTAAATATTACCATAAGAGATAGCATAGGAAATGTGTTAGCTACTGCTACTGGTTCCACTGATATCGCCGGCTTCTTCAACATTACTCTAGTTGTTGGTAGTTGGCCTGATAATGCCGAAGTTTGGGTTACATTTTACCCCGAAGCTAATTTCAGTACTCCATATTATTATTTTGTAGAATTTTTTGAAATACAATTATACAGGGAGCCTTAATTTAACGTAATTTAGTGACAAGGATGATGATTATGAGAAAAGTAAATTTTCTAAAACAAAATAAAAGAAAATGTTACAATATTCTCATATTAGTTTGTATCTTCATCTCATTTCCAGGTGTAATAAATCTTCAGACAATTAATTCTCAAACTATTCAGCTTAAAGATCAATATATAAAAAGCTCAGGTATTTGGGCAACTCTAGATCTAATTAATCCAGTAGGAATCAATAATTCTCGTTTTACTCACAATGCAATAATTAATGTTCAAGGAAGACTTTTTAATAGGATTCCTCCTGGTGGAGAGGGAAAACCCAATTATACTGTTGCTATTGAAGTTGATGATATTGTATATTCCAGTTTTAACGATGTTACGGATTTGAACGGTTATTTTCAAATCGATTATACTATTGATCCCTCTCTAAATATATACTCATCACATAAAATTGAGGCCATTGTGATCGATTCTACTCCTGATAGTGTTGAGTATCGCACTCATTATACAATATATGTAAATACTACTTCTTATTTTGATGTTAACTTTCCTTCTTCAGCTAAACTAATAGGAGAATTTTTTGATTTTGATTTTGACGATTATTTAAGATATTTAGATGGTACAGGGATTCCTTTTTCTTTAATAAATTATTATTGGTATGATGGACCTGTGATTGTCGATAGTAATTTCGTCTCGACAGATGGGTCAGGTTTAATTCAGTCGATATTTATACCTGATATGGGAATCACTACTTTAGAACTAAGACTCACCTTTGCATCCCCGCCGGA
Source organism: Promethearchaeota archaeon (assembly GCA_013375475.1). GTDB lineage: Archaea > Asgardarchaeota > Lokiarchaeia > Sigyniarchaeales > SOKP01 > SOKP01. Next base: position 25,139 of record JABXKD010000044.1, on the reverse strand, counting down.
TATTGGATACTCCGAATCATACTTTTCTAACACGAAGCTATTTTCGAATATTTCGTGCATATGGAACCTCCCTTCAACAATAAGAGCTTCTAGTAATTTAAGAATATCGGGGCAGCTGATCTCTAGATCAGATCCTTCGCTCGCTATTAATGATAGAGACATTAATGTTTTTTATAATGGTTCTTTAATCGGATTCGCTCATACCGATCAAAATGGAGATTTCTCTGTAGACTACACACTTCCTCAATGGACGGGACAAACGATTATTTCTATTCGATTACCAAATCCTCTTGGAAAAAACCTAGTCACTAGGCAATTCATTACTGTTCAACCACAATCAACACCCTCTGGACCGGGACCTCAAGCTCCTCCTTTCCTCCTCTTCTTTTCAATTTTTCTTCCTATATTAGGTGTTGTCATTGGGGGTTTAGCTTTTTACGGATATCGCTATTATAAGAAACAAGAAAAATTATCAAAGGTAGTAAATCTACCCCTTGAAAGTAAAATAATAAATCTTAAGATTCTAAAAGAAACTGGTAGGTTAGAAGAATCCTTATCCTACCTTTTTAATGCAATTTATATGGATTTAATAAGCGCTAAATTTGGCAGAATTAGAAAAGGCAATGAGACTATAAGAGATTTTGCTATAATTTCAGTTAAGAACTTAAAATTAAGTCCTGCGACAATTTATCCATTTATACAAAAGGTAGAGGAAATAATATACGCAAAACCATTTCAAATTACAAATAATGAGTTTTACGGTACGATAAATTTATTTTCTCCTATATATTTTGAACTAACAGGTTATAATTTTGAATTGAATTTTTAATAAGTTAGATATGAAAGAAAAGATATAATAAAAAACGAAAGTAGAAAGAAATTAAAAACCAAAAAAAATTATTTATAGAAATAAAAAAAAACCACAGAAATGGGTAAAGAAAATGGCAAAAAAGAAAAAATCAAAAAAGGAACCAGAACCGGAAGTAGATATCAAACTAAAATTTGAAAATATTAAGACTTTAACCGATTCAAATAGAGCTAAAGAAGCAATTGCTTACATCTATCTCATATACAACGATATAATAACTCTTAAATTTAAAAAACCACGACTAGCCTACCAAACTATTCGAGAATATGCTATTACTTGTGTCAAAGATTTAGGCCAAAAGCCAGAAACCATATATCCCTTCATAAAAAAGATCGAAGATATCATATATGGTGGGATAGAACCAACAACGAAAGAGTTAAACTTTACTGTTCAATTATTTTCAAATTTGTACAACGATATAACAGGAAAAACTTTACCAACGGTAAGTTTGTAGTAAAGCAGTTCCGATTGATAGATAATTTAAAAAGAGGAAAAGAAGTAATAAAATGCCAAGTGTTGGAAAATCATCAGGAAGTAATGTTGCTTTCTCAAAGGGATTAGTTATAGCATTTTTCACGATTTTTCTCATAGTTTATGGTGTATTTATTAGTAATTTCATTGAGCTTTATCCAATCTATAACATGGGTGAAACACTTCCAATTTTTGTAACATACTTGCCCCTCGTCTGTTATATCGGAGCTATATTTTTAGGATTCGGTTTAATCATTTTTATTAGAAATGTAACAGTTCAAAAATCGAGAGAAATACAATCTCGCAAAAAAGTAAAAGCGGGTTCTTTTTATAAAGAAGCTTTATTCATCGTGATATTTATTTTTACATTTATACCCTTATTTGGTCCGATATTTGATCAAGGAATAAATGATCAAAATTTTTCCATTTACAACGACGAGTGGAATGGAGCAAGTGATTTCAAAAAAACTATAGAGAATGATGGGTATGAAGTGATGTCAATTCAATCTAGCTTGAGTGCTACAGAAAGATTGGATAAATTAGATAAATCTTTATTGTTGGTACTATTAGGCCCTAACCAATTTTATAATCCAATATTTGAAGTACCATACTTCATTGACTTTTTCCGTACCAATAATACGAAAAATTCGTTGTTTATATGTCATGACCATGGTAGTACGAGCACTTTATTATGGGAAATTTATATTGCTAGTATGCTGGATCCTTCTATCCAAGGAACTATACCAGTTACAATATTCGCTAACGGAATCTTGAGAGATAATGCATCTTTTGATACAGCACCAGACTTTCCTGTAATAAAATCATTTTCACCTCATCCTACAACTTTTGGGATTAACCAAGTTATTCTATCAGAAGCTTCCTCCGTTGTAGGCGGCCCTTTTATCTCGTTTTTTGGTTGGGATTTAGTTGGCTCTAGCACAGATTATGGATATGTTGATAAAAATGGTGACCACAAGTATGATTTTGACGACGATTATGTTGATTTAAGCCTTTTAGGAGGTGCTTTACCTGGATTTCCATCAAAATGGCCACTCGGTGGTTATTCTCAAGGTGTATTTATGGCTAAAGACACTGGAAACTCAAGAGTTTTTGTTTCAGCTGATGCAAGTCTATTTAATAACGAATTAATAGTTAACCCTACTTATGATAATCGCCAATTTGGATTGAACATTATAAATTGGCTTACATATAGCAGTATCGAACCCAAGGAAAATTGGATTATTATTTTTGATGAAGCTCACATTCGACCAGAATATTCAAGGGATTTAACGTCTGCTGGAATCTTTGGTTTCATTACTCAATATATAATTCATTTAAGTACGAATCCAATTACAGCTTGGATATATCCCCTTTTAGCGATTTATTCATTGAAAAAATATTTACCTAAAAAAGATAAAAAGGAAGAAAAAAAGAAAGCTCAAGAACAAGATAGAAAAGAAGAAAGAGAAAAATTTAGAACTTCCTCCTTTTTTGCAGAAAAAATTGAATGGTATAGAGAAAAAAGCAGGTATGGTAAAGCTCTAACTTTACTCTACAGGAGATTAGAGAGGAAACTAAATGCTCTTTTGCGTGGGCAAAAAATCACAACCAAAAATGTATTAGATTTGGTTATCGCTAAGGAACCAAATATTACAAAACTTAAGATCAGAAGAATCACCAAATTTATGGACTCCATTATTGCAATTAAAGAAGGAAAAAGTAAAGTAAAAAATGAACAGGATTTTGAAAACCTCTACTTCGAAATGGAGTGGGTGGTTAATAACATATAAAACATAATCAAATTAATTAATCTAAAGAAAAAAATATCCAAAATTAAATATGGAATAGAATTAAAATAAAAAATAAAAAAATTAAAAGATGTGATAAATAATGGAAACCCCAAATAAAGCAAAGTATTACGATAGGGAAGAATTAAATGTAGAACCTATTAGAGAAATAGCACAAGAAGTTCTCTCAGAAGTAAGTCGTGTTATCGTTGGATACGGAGACATTTTGCAGCAACTTTTTATAGCTTTGTTAGTTAACGGCCATGTCCTTCTTGAAGGAGTACCTGGTTTAGGAAAAACTGTTATGGCAAAAACTTTCGCAAAAACGCTCGGAATATCTTTTAGAAGAGTTCAGTTTACTCCCGATTTGCTTCCAGCTGATATTACAGGGACTAAAATATTTGATCAAAACCAAGGAGCTTTTGTGCTCCAAAAAGGGCCACTTTTTGCTAATATTGTATTAGCAGACGAAATAAATAGAAGCGCTCCCAAGACTCAAGCAGCTCTCCTTGAAGCTATGGCTGAAAGGCAAATAACTATTGAAGGAGAAACACTACTCCTTGAAAAACCATTTATGGTTGTTGCAACGGAAAACCCTGTGGAGATGGAAGGAACTTACCCTTTACCAGAAGCACAGCTTGATCGATTTATCATGAAACTTTGGTTAGAATATCCTGAAAAGGAAGAAGAAGTAGATATCATGAGAAGACAAATCTCAGGAGACTCTCCTTCCGTGGAGGCTATAACTAGTGGAGAAGAATTACTTGCTGCTCAAAAACTAATGAATATGGTTTACATAGATGACAGAATCTTAAAATACATAAGGGACATTGTGTTAAAAACTCGAAATCATCCTCAAATTGCTCTTGGATGTGGTCCACGCGCATCCCTCGTGTTGATGAAGTGTTCTAAAGCAAGAGCGGCAATTCTAGGAAGAATTTATGTAACACCAGACGATGTAAGATCGTTAGTGGTCCCTGCTTTGAACCACCGAATCTTATTGAAACCAGAAGCAGAGCTAGAAGGTCTTGATGTGAAAACTGTAATTAAGAACATCATCGAAGATATCCCAATCCCTATTTAAAGTTTTTTTTTAATAATTTCACAGGAAAAATTCAAAACAATTTAAAGAAGGAGTAATGAAATGTTAGGAGGAAAAGGAAGAACCCTAGTATTATTTTCAGTTTTTTTTCTAACAGCTGGATTTGCATTTGTAAATTATTTTTTAATTTATTTTGCTATTCTTTTAATCTTCAGTACCGTTGTAAGCCTGCCTCTGTTCTATTACCAAATGAATATAGAAGAACTACGTGTTCATAGAGAGCTCGAAAAAGAAAAGGTATTTAAGGACGATTTTGTGCATGTTAAAGTAGTTATTGAGAACACTGGTAAAAATAGTTTTGATTTCCTTGAAATTAAGGATTATTACAATCCTGAACTTTTTAGGCTGGTTTTAGGAGAAAATTTCATATCTACAAGAATTGGCCCCAAAAAGCAAATTAAGTTCAGTTATATTTTAGAACCAAGAGTAAGGGGGGAATATCCTTTAGGTCCACTTTCTCTGGTAGTTAAAGATAGGTTGGGATTTAATTCGGTTGAAAGAATTGTGCCTGATAGTGTCTCAGATATATTGGTTTATCCGCCTTACGAAGACATAAAACGAATAGAAATTTTGGGATCAAAACGTTCTTTAAGTCAAAATTATGGCTTACAAAGATCTAAACAAAAAGGTCTTGGCTCAGAATTTTATGGAATGAGAAAATATGTCTTTGGAGACCAATTTAGGTTAATTGACTGGAAAGCGAGTGCGCGACATCAGAAGTTAATAGTAAAGGAATTTGAAAGTGAAAGAGATGTTTCAGTTATGATTCTTGTTGATTCATCAAATTCAATGGCAGGAGGTGCGATTGAAAACACTAAGTTTGAATTTGCTATTAGAGCTTGCATGTTGTTGACTAAAGTTGCATTATCTCGTAAGGACAACGTGGGAGTGTTTACTTTCTCAGATAAAAAGAATTTTAAATTTTTAAAACCAGGAAGTGGAGAAGATCACTTTTATCAAGTATTAGATTTTGTTGCTAAAATCAAACCACAAGGAAAGTCGCGGTTTGTCGAAGCAATGGGTTATCTAAACAGAAGATATCAAAAGCGCAGTTTAATTTTCATCATTTCAGATTTAGAGGCAAATGTTAAAGAAATCGGACAAGCGATTAGGAAATTAATGCCTCTCAATCATACCGTTATAATCATTAACCCCTTCAGTCCATGGTTTGAGATACACGAAATTGATTTATCATCAACGGATAAAGCTCTAGCAGAAGCAATCAGTGAAGAAATGATGGAACATATCATAGGTATTAAACAAGAGGTAAGAAATCTTGGAGTTAACATAATAACAGTAGGCCCAGACGATATGATGAGTCAAGTATTAGGTAGATATATGGAAGCAAAGAAAAAGGGGAGTGCGTATTAAAAGATGGCGAGAAATTATATATTAATCTTAAAAGTAATTAATGTGCTAGTTTTCGTCTGGATTTTATTTCTTTTTCTCTCGATTTTTGATTTCAATGAAGTTCTTACTTCAGATGGAGAACTCGTTTTATTGTCATTTCTCAACAGTTTAAAAAATATTTCGACATATATTGTGTTTGTAGTAGCGTACGGTCTTGCATTTTGTTGTATATTTATCGCATCTCTTGCCCGACCGAGTTTACTTACATTATTAGATGATTTTTTCAGAAATTTGTTTAGTCTGTGGTTTACATTCCCTGATGGGGAAACACCACATTTCAATGAAATTCCTGATTTAATCGGCCGAGAATTCGCAGCTTTTAGCGAAAACTTGTATTTAATCGCGTTTCAAATCCTATTTATAGTAGCAATATTCTATGTAATCAAGGCTTTTCTAAAAACAGATACTAAGAACGATATTAGAGTTATAGGTGCTATAGTACTTATGCTAGTTATACCTCTTATGGTATTTGGGCTTAAAGATATGCTGGACCTTTTTTACGTCAATATTCCGTATTTGGAAGGTTTACCTAATCCTCTTGATCTAGACGCATTAGAGCAGATTCCACTCGATAATTTCTTTCAATTTTTCGGTAGTCCGGTAATTCTTCTTGCAATAGTAGCTTATATTTACTTAGAGTTGGCTTTTCAGATAAATTATACCTATACAGTTACTAGACCATCTTTAGAAAGAAGATTAAGATTAGAAGCTCAATTGCATATACTCGAGAGTGAGTCTCATTATATAACCGCAAATGTTGATAAAATCAAGGAGGAAGCGAAAGCTCGAAGATTAGAATTAGAAATCGAAGACAAAGTTTCTGTCGGTAAATTCTTCGCAAAAACTGGAGAAAAATTTTCATATGTTAGAGAAATGATTGAAAGGAGAAAATTAGAGGATGAAGAAAAAAAATTAATAACTGCAGCGTCAAAAACCAGAAGGCTTGGAAGATACATACACCAACTATTTCAAGAAGATTCTGAAGCCCGCGATACTTTAACTGCTCGATCATCTGCACCCAAACCAAGAAGTCTTGTAGTCTCTACAGCAATCAATTTTATTTTTCGGGTTGGTTTATTAATTATCATAAGTTTCATCATAATCCATCCAAAATGGTTTATGGAAAGCGTTTTTAATTTACCTCCGGCAATCGTAGAAAGTGTTGCTATGTTTTCTCCAGAAGTAATCGTAACATTATTAATTCCATTAATACTTCTGTTTCCTGTAATCTCTAAGATTATTGCATCAATAAAACATAGAAATTTAATTATACGTCTTCAGCAAGAAGGAAGAATTAAAGAGATTTTAGCCTCAGTAGGAGATTATGTTAAAAAAGAAGAAATAGAAGAAGAAAAACAAATTGAAATTCAAGAAACAGTAACAGAAAGTTCTTAGTTTAAGTTGATCAAATTTTAACATCTTTAACAAATTGAGCGAGTTCTTTTTTCTTTCCAATTGAATCCATTATTGTATCATAACAGTAAGTGCGAATTCCTAATTTTTCGATTTCTGATTTTAATTTGCAGTCTTTATTATCAATTATAAAATGACCTATGATTTCTTTATAGTATTTTGCAACACCTACACAAGATATTTCCAAACCAAGGCATTTCATTAATTTATCTGCAGGACCTTTTACTGTAGCTCCTTCAATAATAGGACTAATTGCAATTACTTTTTGTTTAACTTTCTTTAAAGCATCTTTTACTCCGGGTAATCCTATTATAGTCCCTATTGACACTATTGGGTTCGATGGACAAATTATTACTTTCTTGGCCCCGCTAATATATTCAAAAATATGGCTTACCGGTTTTGCTTCATCAATTCCCTGGAATTTTATATCTAATACTTTAGGCTCACATTGGTACCTAATATAATATTCCTCAAAATGCATCGTTTTTGAATCAGTTATAATAAAAGTCTGAACTTCTTCATTACTCATTGGTATAAGCTCAGACTTAATTCCTAACTTTTCACAAATTACTGCACTTATTTCTGTTTTATTGTATCCTTTCTGGTATAAATCGGTTCTAAAAATATGAGTTGCTAAATCTTTGTCTCCAAGATTAAACCATTTAAAATCGTAATAATTTTGTAAAATGCTTAGGCAGTTAAATGTTTCATTTTGAACACCCCAACCTTTTTGTTTATCCACTATATTCGCTAAAGTATAAGTAATTATATCTAGATCGGGGCAGATTCTTAAACCATATAATTCTATATCATCAGCGGTATTAATTACAATCTTCAAAAAAGAGGGATCAATTACACTCGCTAGCCCCTCTATGAATTTTGCCGCACCTACACCTCCAGCAAGTACTAAATAATAGTTATTAGTCATGATTAATCACGTATTCTTTTTTCATAGTTTGAAAATAATATCTTTCAAATCCTTACGGTTTGGTTTTGGTGATTCTTTTATAGGATAACCTACCGTAAAAAATGCCATCGGAATAAATGAAATAGGTAAATTTAATGTATCTTTTATAATATCTTTAGTGAATAGTGGAGCACAATACCAGCAAGCTGCCAACCCCTTTATTTCAAAAGCAAGAAGTAAATAAGTTGCTGACGCGCTGACGCTCTGTACGCCCATTATATACTCGTTTCTTTCCCGTTCACTTTCAGAGTATTTTTCTAGCTCTTTTGTGTCTAAACAAAGAAGAATTAGGTATGGAGCACTTAAAAAACTAGATTTGGTTTTTTCACTTTTTCTTTGAATAAAGTCTTCTGTTTTTCCATCCCTAATTAAATCATCCTTTAATCTTTTATTCATATTTTCAATTAGATTTTCACGCAAATTTCCTTGTTCCATTATAATATAACGCCAAAATTGACCATTATGTGCACTTGGTGCCCAACGAGCTAAATCTACACATTTTTTTATCAACGCTTCATTTACTATCCTATTACTGAACTCAAACTTATAACTTCTACGAGATTTTAATGTTTCTTCAAAACTCTCTGTATTCCTTTCTTCTCTAAACAAATCGAGCTCCTTTTTTCTTAAAATCTGTTTAATAGTCGCATTATCATCGAAATTAAAATTGTATCCTCGTATTATTACTGCAGGTAACCCCTCATCTGCCTCTCCCATAATTAATTGGGCTGAGGACGCTAAATTATCAATTTGACCAACAATCGTACTTTGTAGTTCTTTTCCAAATAAATCCTTGTCTCCTCTTTTATCCAATATTGGATTTATTCCTGAAACTCCTAAAGCTACTCCAACAGCTCCAATTCTGAAGGCCCTTCCAAATGAGTCAGAAATGATTAGAGCAATTTTTTTCCCCGTTAACTTCTGGAGGGAATACCTAATCTTTTCTGCTTCTTCGTCAGAATCTAAGGGTAATAAAGTAATTAAGTCTTTACCTCCAACATTTGATTGATCAATTCCCGCATTAGCACATACAAACCCGTGGTGAGTTTCAACAACCAAAACATGCTCAGCTTTTAGTACCTGAGTAGATTCATCCAATATAGCCTGAATTAGTTCTGGTGATTTTATAGGTAAACCACTCTTTTTTGTCAAAGGTGTAATCTTTTCGTAAATCCTATGAGCTTCTTGACTTGGATTAATGTTCGCTAAATTCTGAATCCTTCCCAAGCTTTTAGAGACGATTGTTTGAGCAATGACTAAAATATCTCCATCTTCTAATGTCTGGTTATTGTGTTTTAATGCAGTGAGAATAATAGAAGGGAGGTCATCACCGGTTTTTATAAGAGGAATATCCTCTATACCAAATATACTAACAGTTTCATTCATTTTCTTAAATGGGGAATCTTAATAAAGTTATTTTTGATAATTTTTTAATTCTGAATCTTTACTTAAAGCTAATTTTTCAAATTCATTTGGAATTGCACAACACGCAGAGAAAAAATTGTAGTTTATATTTGGATATAATTCTTTTGCCCATTTTAAGGTATTTTTCGATGGAATCTCGATTCTATTAATTCCTGCTTTAATAGCATACTTCTCTATCTCAATTTTAACATTTCCTCTTGGCCTCATACAACCTAAAGAAATTTCTGAATTAGGATAAGCAAATCTAATGATCGATACTATTTTTGCTATATCTATTGGCTTTGGTCTAGTAAATTTTTTTTTAGCATTCTCTGGAGGGATTAGTGCAATTAAAACGATTAGTGAAGGATTTAACCCAGATTCTTTTATAAATTTAATTGATTCCAACTCTTTATGGAGTTTACCGTAGTATAATCCAATACAAATATGAGGAACGATATTTATATTATATTTTTGCAAGTAATTAATTGCTCTTTTGTAATCCTCTAAGTTTTTATCTAAGTGGTATATTTCTTTAATTATGTCCTCATCCATATTAATATCAAAAGATACGATATCTACTCCTACTTCTGAAAGTTTTCTAGCAGTTTCTTCATTAATTAAACCGGTATGCGTATTAATTATTAAATTAGTTTTGGTTTTGATTTCTTTTATCGTATCTAAGTAGTCCATTAAAGGAACTGAACCATCTGGTAGACATCCTCCTGACAATAAAAATCCAATTCCATCATTATTATGTAAATCCATTAAATATGTTTTTAATTCGTGATTATTTAAAATTGGTTTCATACCATCAAGATATTTCTTATTACAATGTTCACAATGCAAAGAACACTCGCTTCCTGTAATGCTTATAGCCGGAAACTTCTTATTGGGGATGTAGATTTTCAATAAATTTCCAAAATTTCTCCTTTTTAGATTATAAGCAAGCTTCAAAAATGGTTCTAAATCTCCATAGTCAAGACCTAAAATCTTATCATAATCTGACCATGTTTGAGTTCCACTTTCAAACTTTTTTAATAGATTATTAATATTACTCATATTTTTCTAACCATTCTTTACTAGAATATTTCGTTGAAACAAAATTTTTGGCTAATTCTAATTCACTCTCTGTAAAATTCCCATCTTTTAATTTGATCCTTAGAGTCGATTCAAATCCAGCTTTAAGTGAAGATAAAAAGGCGCTTTCTTCATAAACATCTAATTTTTCTTTTATCCCAATACATTTTGCATAAACTGACTTTACCATCTTCGATTTACTTACATTATTAGGGGCTTTTAATGCGGAATACATAAGTTCTGGGTCGAGATCTAATAAGATTGTCCCATGTTGTAAGAGATAACCTTTTTTTCTAACTTGTGCATTCCCGGAAAACTTTTTTCCATCCAGAAATATTGCAGGACAATGTATTACTCCTTTTTCTGGCTTTAATCCATAATGTGTTAAAGCTAAAATAATTCCCGCTTCTATTATTTCAAATTGTTCAATCACTTTCCTAGCATTAAGACCCTCTAGAAACTTCGTAGGACACACAATAGAATATGTTATTTCACGTTTGCTATCATGGAACACTGAACCTCCCCCAGTTATTCGTCTTACAATATTAAAATCCATTTCTTTTGCATAATTAACATTAACTTCGTTTGAAAGGCTTTGGTTTCTTCCAATTGATATCGTTGAGGGATTCCATTTAAAAAACCGGAGAGTATTAGGAGACTCATTTTTAATAACTGCGTCTAGTATAGCCTCATCTAAGGCCATATTCCAATATCCATTCCTAGTTTCTAAAGGAAGAAATCTCCACTCATCGTTAATTTCTAACATTAAATTTTTTGAACAAGGTTAATTAAACTCTCAAAAACATCTTCTTTTTCATTATTTGTAAGATTTCTTGGATAATTATATGTTGGACCAGAAGGCCTTGAAGTATAGTACGGACGGTTGCAACCAGGACATCCTGAAGTTAGAAAAGCGTCTGTATTACTAATTATATTCCATAAATCTCTTTTATTTAGATTAAACTTAATAATATCACCATTATTATTGAAAGTAAAGTCACTAAGTTTTTTCAGCTCGTTTATCAGAAGATATCGTCCTAATTGTATTTTCCTAAAAGTTATTAATTTGGGTCGGTGTAAATTTTCAAGTTTTGTGCCCTTTATTGGCATAAATGCGAATAAACTTACTTTGATTTTTAGCTTGTGCAGATCACTGATCAGCTCCAAGATTTCTTTTGAAGTTTCTCCTAATCCTACAATTAAGTGTGTTGTGACTAAACCTTCCGGAAAAATTTCCAAGGCATCTTTAAGATTTTGAAGATGGGTTTCCCAATTGTATGAACTTTTAACTTTCTTTCCCTTTATGTTTTCAAAAATTTCAGGAGTAGCAGCATCAAGAGCTATCCCTATCCTTTCAACACCAAAACTTCTTAATTGTTCTAATTTTTCTTTAGACATAGGTGGGATGGCAACTGATATCGGTATTTCGCTGTTTTTTTTAATCTGGGGTATAATTTCGGTAAGATCTTGAAAATTCTGAAAATAATTCAAAGTTTGGATACAAATCCTCTTAAATTTTTTATTGGGTGGTAAATAATTCAATTTTGTTAAGAATTCTTTAAATGAAAAAATTGGCCAACTAACTCTTGAAAGAAGTTCAATCGAGCTTTCTGATTCTCTAGCTTGTGGACAAAAACCACAATTTGCGGTACAATGACCTTCCTTATAAGTCATTAAATAACATGTCGTAGGAGAATCTTTAAATCTCTCACTTTCATATAAGCCGAGCACAGAAGCACTCCCAATCGACACTCTAATCTTATCTATTGCCATAATTAGAATAAAAATTTTAGCAAAGAAAACACTTTTGATAGAGAATATCCCTTAATTCAAAAAAAATTTATTGTTTAAATTATTCATGTTTATACTTTTATCATCAACTTAAAAAAAAAGGAAAATGGCGCACACTGAATACAATTTTCAAAAAATCGAGAAAAAATGGCAAAAAATATGGGAAAAGGAGAAGATATTCGAAGTAAAAGAAGATCTGAGTAAAAATGGAAAAGAAAAATATTACGTACTAGAAATGTATCCTTATCCAAGCTCTGATTTGCATATCGGACACCTACGTAATTATTCAATTGGTGATTCTTTTGCAAGATTTAAAAGAATGAAAGGTTTTAATGTGTTATATCCAATGGGCTACGATAGTTATGGATTACCTGCAGAAAACGCTTCAATCGATCACAATGTTGACCCTGAAGAGTGGACAAACTTAAATATAAAATCTATTCAAAAACAACAAAAACGCATAGGACTTTCATACGATTGGACTCGAATGGTTTATAGCCACGATCCTAATTATTACAAGTGGGATCAGTGGTTCTTTTTGAAAATGTACGAGAAGGGTCTAGCGTATAGACAAGAGAGTTATGTAAACTGGTGTCCAAATTGTGTAACCGTATTAGCTAACGAACAAGTTCAAAGTGGTAAATGTTGGCGTTGTAGTTCAGAAGTTGAACAACAATTTTTAACCCAATGGTTTTTAAAGATCCGAGATTACGCCGAAGAGCTTTTAGATGGTTTGGATACGGTTGATTGGCCAGAAAAAGTGAAAACAATGCAAAGAAATTGGATATCCCGATCAGAAGGAACTATTATACGATTTCCAATCACGGGGGAGGAGAGAACTATTGATATTTTTACAACTAGGGCTGATACCTTGTTTGGGGTAACTTTTATGGTTTTCGCACCAGAGCATCCTTGGATAAAAAATTGGGTAAAAGGAACGGATTATGAGGAAAAATTTCAGCAATTTTATAGCGAAATATTGAAGCAAGATAAATTTGAAAGAACAGATATTGATATTGATAAGAAAGGATTATTTATTGGTAAGTATGCTATAAATCCAATAACTAAAGAAGAAATTCCCATATATATTGGCAACTTCGTTATTTACGAATATGGTGCGGGAGCCGTTATGGCTGTACCTGGACACGACCAACGGGATTTTGAATTTGCCAAGAAATATAATATCCCAATAAAAGTCGTTATTCAACCATTTGAATATGATTTGAACGCGGAGAAGATGACCAGAGCATATGAAGGCGATGGATCTTTAGTAAATTCTGATGAATTTAATGGCATGGAAAACCGATCAGCAATAAAATCTATTTCAAAAAAACTAGAATCAACTGGAATGGGGGAAGAAACTGTAAATTATAAATTAAGAGATTGGCTAATTTCCCGGCAACGTTATTGGGGGTGTCCCATACCAATTATATATTGTGATTCATGTGGAATCGTGCCCGTTCCTTACGATGATTTACCTGTAGATCTACCAAAAGATGTAAAATTTACAGGAAGAGGAAATCCATTAAAAACAAGTGAAACCTATGTGAATGTCTCATGTCCAAAATGTGGGAAACAAGCAAAACGAGAAACAGACACAATGGACACATTTGTAGATAGCTCTTGGTATTTCTTTAGGTATTGTGATCCGAATGAAAAAAATTTGCCGTATAGAAAAGATATCGCAGATTATTGGATGAACGTCGATCAGTATATTGGTGGGATAGAACACGCTATTATGCATCTGTTATACGCTCGATTTTTTACCAAAGTAGCTCGTGATATTGGACTTCAATCATCTAATGAGCCTTTCCAACGGCTTTTAACCCAAGGAATGGTTAATAAAGCGCATCCTTTTTGTCCTGAATGCGAAACATTTGCAATGAAAGCCGAAATGCACAATAAAAAGTGTAAAAGGTGTGGAACAGATTTTATATTGAAAAGTGTTAAAATGAGTAAAAGTTTTGGTAATACTGTGGACCCTATTGGAATTATGAATAAATATGGAGCAGATGCTGCTAGACTATTTATCCTATTTGGAGCAAGTCCTAAATCTGGATTAGAATGGTCCGATGAGGGCGTGGATTTTGCATATAAATATGTTAAAAATACATTTAAACTGTTAGTGGAATCTCCTGAAATAATCCGGGAGAAAAAAATGATAAAAGACACACTCATTGAATATAATCTTAACAAAACTATGAAGAACGTTACTGAAGCATTAGAGAAGATTTCGATTAGGGACGCTATAAATGAAATAATTCAATTTACTTCTGAGTTAAGTAAATACAAAAAAGAGGGCGTTAATGAAGATATTTTTAATAAATGTAAGAAAAACATGGCTCTTTTATTACATCCGTTTGTCCCCCACATGACAGAAGAAGTATGGGAAATTTTAAGAAAGGATGGTTTTTTGAGTTTAGCTAAATGGCCTCTATATGACCAAAAATTCCTTACAGTTGAGAATGACTATAAGTGGAAATTACTTAACAATACAATTGATTCAATTAACCAGATCATTTTAATTATCAAAAAGGAAAAGTTGGAGCAGATTTCATTAATTACTGCTGCAGATTGGAAATACAAATTCATGAGTAAATTACTTCCTTTGATAGAGAAAACAAAAGATCAAAAAGAAATAATTAGTATTTTAATGGAGGATAACTCATTAAGAACTCAGGGGAAATTTATATCTCAAACCATTGGAAAAGTCTTAAAAAACCTCGGAAAGTATGCGAAGTCTCCACTATCTTCATTAGACGAGTACGATTTTTTCACACAAATTAAACCTATTTTTGAGAAAAAATACAATTGTAAAGTATCAGTTATGTCTGAAGATGATTCGCAAGAAAAGAAAGCAGCTCAGTCTTTGCCTGGAAAACCTGGTATTGTGATTAAATAGTTATTAATCTTGTTTTATTTACGAAAATTAGATTATTTATTATATTAATTAGTACTTTTTAAGCATTAAAAAACAGTGTGAGATTAAAAAAAAAAGGGATTTTGAATTTGCAAACTTTTTCTAAAGTATTTTGTTTTTTAATAAAATGATGAAATTAAACCCAATTCGGAGTCTAACGGATTTCCTAAACAATAATATACATTACTCTTAGCATCTACAAAGAATGACCCTGCAGTGCCTACGCTTAATGGATCTGGTGATGTGTATCTTCTTGATACTAGGGTATCAGAATAAATTTCAAATAAGTCATTGATATCTAATCTTCCATCTTGATTATAACTTTGACATAATTCTGAGACTCTATCATATCGTTCTATATATTTCGAGGGATAAATCATAAAAGTTTTGAAATAAGGATTCTCATAAATATTTGCGTCAAAACAATAATGTCCCCTTCTAACTCTTTCAAGAGTGTAAGAATTAGGAATTGTCTCAATTGCTACTATGTTTTTCTTATCTCTAATAATATAATTCCAGCCTAGTGTAAAATCGTTATTAAGAATAATTTCCTTAGCTTGTCTAACGTTCTTAGCATTTTCCAAAGCATTTCTATAGATTACTGAAATAGGTTTTCCTATACATCCTAAATTAAGCACTTCAAGTAAATTAGTTGAGATTGCTACTCCGTATTTATTTACGCCTCCCATTGCTAACATACTCCCCGTTCTGAAAGAGAAAATCTTTTTACCCTGGATTTTAGTGTAAACCCAAGACGCCGTAGGTTGCATAAGAAGTGAAATATCAATTGTTTGCCCTAAAATAGCTTTTCTTCCCATATTAGAACCAATAGCAGTGCATCCCGCAACAATTAAGGGTGGTTGAGGATATCCCGAAAGCAAAGGAATAATTTTGCCGTAATATACATCCCAGAAACAATTCTGAACTAATACATCATAGAAATCTATAGTAATCTCGTAGATTTGACCCATAAACGGAATTTGCACGACATCAATTCCATCAGCTAATCCTTGCATTTCCATAATATTTTCCTCAGAAAAGTAATCGAGATAGGCTAAAGCATAATTGATGGCAACATCGTAATTAAGACCTATTTGTTCTGCTTGAAGTGTAATAATTAGTTTCATCCAAGCTGTTTGAAAAGCTAAATTTTGGCCTTCCAAATATCCGAGAGTATAGTAATTGTTTGCTTCAACATATAAATACGGTTGACCATTTGAAAATCTCCATTCCGTATAATTAGTTTTATATGAATCTGTTTCACAAGCTACAGTTGAATTTAAAAAACAAAACCCTACAGAAAAAACCATTATAAATAATAAAAAAATTGAATTTTTTCTTAATCGCATATGGCCTCTCCTATTTAAATGGTAATAAATTTGGTTAAAGTTTGTAAACTAAAGTAAGAAAATAGCGATTTAAACCCCTTGTTTTCGTGTTTTTTTCCACTTTTTCTACTAAATTGCCACTATTTATAACTTGAATTTTACAAGCATTTTACCATGTTTCTGAATGACACAATTGAAAAATATAATTTTCTATCTTAAAATTCAGTAGGTTAAAATATATTTACTCAGATCTATATTTATAGAAAAAATAATATTACATTCTTCGAATTTATTTAAATTTACTTTTTAACATGACATTCTATGAACTGTCTGTCATTACCAACACCGGATATCCTTATTATAATATAAATTTGAAACTTCCTCCTAATGGTTCAAGTATATTATTAAGGTTTTTTGATTTTACGCATAAAAACTCAGAAAGAATATCTAATTTGGATCCTGTTAGTAGGTTTGAACTTAATGCGGGATTGGTTTCTGCCTTATTTGAATTTGCTAGAAATATCGATAAAAAAATTGAAGTTCTTGAATTCAGATCGGGCAAAAAAGATGGGTCAAAAAATAATGGTAAAAATTACGAAGGTGATGTATTAATCACAACTCAAACAGAACCTTATTTACTTCATAAATCTGTCAAGGAAAAGATAAAGCTAATTTATGACACGGTAATTTCTACGAAAGTTCCTCTTGATTCAGCTTTAGAATTACTGCAAAATGAAGAGGATAATATAATAGATATATTGACCGATTCAAAAGCTAGGAAACGCATAACAGAGCATGAAAATGAAATCGATCACTTAGCAAATGAATTTTTAGCTGAAATGGATAATTATGGTCTACACGGTATTTGTATTTGTTCCTTCGATTTGTCGCCTATCACAGTTTACGGAAATAAATATTCATTGAATGATGTAGATGTAATATTAAGAAACATTGGTATATTTCCTAATATTGTACCTCTTGAATGGATTTATCGACAATCTTACATCTTAGAAGAACCAATTTGGGTGTATATAATAAAATCAGGGGTTGGTCCGACTATTCACGGACTGTTTGAGCCCTATTTCTACTTGTTATTTGCGGATCCCCAATCTTATTTAGGAGAATTCCCGGGAAAACTTGCAGCAAAATTTAACCAGATTCTAGGATAAATATAGAAACAATATTCTTATTCATTTCACTTGTTAAAGGATATTTCAGCAGCTTTAATTATCTCATATAGGGATTTAGCGTGAAGAGATGCACCTCCAACTAAACCTCCGTCAATATTCTCTTTTTTAAATAACTCGTTTGCATTAGTTGGTTTAATCGAACCTCCATATTGAATTCTGACAATTTCTGCTGTCTTTTTATCATAGTTACTAGCTATTAGTTCACGAATAAAAATATGAATCTCTTCAGCCTGTTCTGGAGTAGCTGTTTTACCTGTGCCTATAGCCCAAATTGGTTCATAGGCTATAGTAACCTTACTAAGTTCTTCACTCTTTAAATCATTAAAAGTTAGGTCAAATTGATTTTCAATTACATCTTTTGTTCTACCAGATTCCCTTTCTTCTAGATGTTCTCCTATACAAACGATGGGATTTAAATTAGAATTTAAAGCTTTTTTCAATTTTTTGTTTATTAAATCATTAGTTTCATTAAAAATGTCCCTTCTTTCGCTGTGACCTAAAATAACATATTTGCACCCTAGATCTTTTAAGAACTCTGGAGAAATTTCGCCTGTAAAAGCACCCATTTCCTCATAATACATATTTTGTGCTCCAACCATAATGTTTGTGTTCTTAACAATTTGGATGGTCGAGAATAAAGCTGTGAACGGTGGAGCTACTACAATATCGACAGATTTTATTTTCTTCACCAAAGGGATCAATTCCTTAAGCATTTTGGTTGCTTCTGAGGGTGATCCCTTATTCATTTTCCAGTTCCCACCAATAATTGGATTTCTCAATTTAATTTCACTCCTTTATATTATTAATTATACATAGATAAAACTCAATTACTATTTCAATTTAAGCTTTAACAGCTGAGAAGAAACTTTAACAATTGTTTATTTTTAAAAAGAGAAAGGAAGAATGTTATTCTTCTTTTTTAATTTTTTCTGCTAATTTTGTAGTTTCTAGAAGTTTTTTTACCTCATCTACATCAGGAGGTATAACTTTTGGTAAACCAAGTTGATCTCTTCTTCTTTCTATAGCAGGCTGCATAGGTATCGCTTTTCCATTTTCTAGGATTGTAGATGCTTGGGTAGTGTAGTAATCGGGAGCTTCACCTTTTTCAACGCTTAGATTTTTTAAAATGGTAAAAATCTCTGTGAGTTCCACTTTCTGAGGGCATACCTCATCACAAGTATCACAAACCGTACATCCCCATATGTTAAATGCATTTTCTATACCAAAGATTTTTTCTTTTAACCCAAGAAGAGCATCCAAAATTAATCTCCTAGGATTATAGCGACCATTTGTTACTTGTGCCACAGGACAAGCACCACTACAAGTAGCACATTGATAGCAATAAGCTAAGGTACTACCTATGTCAGATTGGATAATTTGATTTCGAAATTCAAAATCTATAGTTGCCATAATTATTTATTTAGTTTTTTAAACTTATATTAATAAAACTTACCTTTAAATTTTAAATTAATTCTTTTTAATTTACCGCAAAGAAAAGGTTCAATTTCTTTAGCAAATCAGAAAATAAAAAAAATTCAAAAAATTTTTAGCGTTTTCTCTTGGAGATGAATTTAATTATTTCTTATAATGATTTAATTCATTTTGGCAACTATTTCTCTAATAGTATCTTCACTTCCCGCCCCTATCATTATTCCGTCTCTTACTAAGGGTTGGCCTTGAATTTCAATGATTCCATTGTATAAATCCCCATTTTTGAAGAAAAGCAGAGTAGGAATGGCAGTTATATTAAATTTATTACCTAAAGACCGATTTTGGTCCAGATCAATCTTAATTAACTTAAACAATCCTTCATCCTTAAGCTTTTTCAGTATAGGTGAAACAAATTTACAGGGACCGCACCAGGTTGTAAAAACATCTATTAAAACATTCCCTTCCTTCATATCATCAGTAATTTCGATACCAAAATCTTTCAATTCTTCGATTCTCGTCATATTCATCAATTTAGAATTTTGAAAAAGTTAGAATTTTTAAATAATATGTTTATTATAAGTCAAAATAAATATTTAATTGCTTTTATTAGTATCATTTATAAAACATTATGCCATATTCGGGAAAAGTCGTGTATTTTTATTCACAGCCAATACAATTAGAACGAATTTCGACTAATCATTTTTCAAAAAGGGTGATTAAAAAAAGATTTAGTTATGAATCTATTGAACTCTTATCTGCAATTACATTTAATTGTGCTATTAACCAGCAAATTTCTTCATAGGTTGATGAGGACTCGAAAATTTCTTGCGTCTTCTTCAATATTTCACTCTTAGTAGCTTTGTTTGGACCTTTAATAAGATCCATTTGCATCTCAGCTAAAAGTTGACATAAATTTTTGTAAGATATATTTTTTTTTGATAGCTTATGAGCAGCCAAAGTTATTTCTGCCTCTAAATCTGGACTTATTCCTGCCTCTATAAGCTCCAAAGTTTCTTCAAATTTAATTTCTAACTCTGGTCTTCTCTCTAAATTTTGTTTTTTGATTTCCCCTTTCATTAAAGCGTCCTTAATAGCTAAAAATGCCCCATATTCTTTATTTTGGATAATTATTTGAATATTAGCTGCATTTTCATTTTTTTCATTTCTCAACTTTGTTTTGTCTAATGATAAGTTTCTTCTTTTCTTAGTTATATTTGATCCAAACCACAGATACATTGTTTTAGAATCGTCAATTAAATACACTTCATTTTCTTGAAAATCGGCTTTATTAATCTTCTTTAATCCTCCCCTAACGCCAACAGAATATAATTTCATTTGTGTGATCTCATTTCAGATTATTAATATAGCTAATAATTACACTCATATTTAGTTTTAAAATGAATAAAAAAATAAACCCTTAGATTTTCAAGGATTTTTCTGTTAAAATTTCTACTTTAATATTAGAATCTTTCTTCGCCATAATATCCTTAAACGAATTTAGATCCTTTTCCCAATTGTGCATTGGAACAACTATTTCAGGCTGGATATCTATAGCAGCATCAGATGCTTCTTCAAAATCCATAGTGTAGGTTCCTCCACAGGGAAGTAATGCGACAGTTATTTTTCTGTCCTTAAGAGCTTTCATTTCAGGGATTCTTTCTGTATCACCTGCATGATAAACACTTTTACCGGCAGATTCTATTATAGTTCCCGTCCATTTATTGCTTTTTGGATGTGTAGGTTTCTTTATTGTGTATGCGGGAAAAAGTTCTATAGTAAAATCTTTATACGCGAACTCTTCACCAATTTCAAGCGCTTTACCGTCAAACTTCTTTAAGCTACTTTCAATGCTCGCAGGACCTAACAAAATTGTGTTATCTCCCCAAATCTTTTTAATATCTGATCTAGAAAAATGATCTCCATGTGTATGAGACGAGACTATTATGTCAGCTTTTTCTTCTCCGTCTTTAATATTATAAGGATCTAAATAGATAATCCTACCGCTAAACATCTGTATTTTAAAACTGGCATGCCCTAGCCAAAATATTTCCATTTGAGCGTCCATATATATTACCTCGATTTTTTTTAAGAAATTTAAATTATCATATCTATAAAAGATTTATTAGATTATAATTCTACCTTGAAAAACATACTAATCATCTATAAATTTAATTGAAAATATTAATATTGATGGTTTTTTTTCATTAATTATTCAAATTTTTATGCCTAAAATGGAAGAATGATGAATTTAACAAGAGAAGATTTGCTACAGTCAGATGCTACTATGAATCAAATGCGTAATATGGTGTATCATTTAGAAAGATTTATGAAGATCAATGGTATTTCTGGAACAAGAGAAAATCTAAGGAGAATGGGACGAAATATAGCCCGAACTTACATAAAATATTGGAAGCCAATTGATCACGTTAATAAAGCTAATATAAGTGATGTAATAACTACAATATATAAAAAGGTCCTAAATAGCTCCGTTTCAGTAGAACTTGATGAAATTAATAAAATTATTATGATAAAAGATAATGACTGTTCTTTATGCAAGTACCAGTTTAACGATATCGATGTTGCAGGATGTGAAATAATCGCAGCAATGATATCAGAAATTATAGCTTGCATTAATAACGAAAAATCTTCGTTTATGCTACACCCACTTGATATCATAGAATCCCGAACGTTTGGAAACAAATATTGCATTCAGAGCTTTGAATACAAAGAGGGAGGTGCACAATAATGGGAGCAGTTCAATGGTTATTAAAAAAGGTTACTAAGGTTTTTGGAAGGAATACGAATTCCCTCTTTTATGTTCTTCTTTATCGTGAAATATTAAAGGAGATAAATGAAATCACAAAAAATGAAGAAGACAGCGTTATTATACTTAGAGAGATCGGTAAAAAAGCTGCTACAGAATCATGCGAACGTCACACGGCTGTTTTTAAATGGATGCCGGGGAGCCCGAGAAAAGTAATAGAATATTTTGAACTTTTGTGGGTTGTTGTTTTTGGCAAGGAATTGACTGAGGGAGACTTAACATACGAAGAACTTCCTAAAGAAGGCTCGGAACGTAACGATTATATTGTTAAAATAAAAACCTGTCCACTATGTGCTGGGTATGGGGTAGATGGCGAAGATACTTTCAACTTTCAAAAAGTAAACAATAAAGATAGTGAAGGTCTAGCCTGCGGTTTAACGGGAATGCTAGAAAGTGTTGCCAATTTTATACTTAAAATTAAAAGAAGCGATTATAGAATTAATATTGCAGAGAAAAAGTGCATAGCTAAAGGTGATGGATGTCTTCAGTTTATATGTAAAATTTATGATAATCTAGAATGGAAAGAGCTTAGCTCCGTTCGAATTCAAGATAAAATTAAATCTGGAGTTAAATTTGAAGAATCAATGGAAGAGGATGTTGTTCAAGAAACTAAATTAGACATTATTGATAAACTTCAAGAAGTCTTATCTCTTGATAAAATTGAGGAGTTACTGGATGAACCTTTAGAGGGTATTAAAAGTAAAGTTGCTGAGATTATTGAAGACAAATTAAACATGGAAACTGAACATTTTTTTGATTACTTTAAAAATTATGAGGATGATCTTTTGAGAATTATCGGTTATCTCGCAGTTCACTTGCTTAATGAATATGGAGGATTAATCGAAAAAATTTTGAAAAATAACACATTTGCTAAAATAGCGGGGTATCTCTTTAATCAATTAAGAGAGTTTGTATTATTATTCATCCCTATTGATGTTATTAACGATTATCATCAATTATTAATAAGTTTTCTCGATGGTTTAGCTCCAGCGGAGATGGTTGAGAATGTCCGACAATTTTCGGGTAAAGATGATATAAATTTTCTCTTTGAAGGAGCTAAAATGGCACTTGAAAATTTAGGTATTGATTTTTCAGAGTTAAAAGATAATGTTTGGGAAGAATTAAGAAGAGAAAGAGAGAATGGTTTAATTTCTTCGGATAAGTCAATGGTAGAAAAAACTGAAGAGAACATCCCAAAAATTATAAGGGTAATGCAAGAAATTATAATGTTAATAAGCGATATTCTAACACTTCCTATTAGAGTTTTAATTTCAGAAAGCCATTACGGTTTAAAAACAGCTATTAATTCCGTAGTATCTGAAGAAGAAGGATTGTTCGGAAGTATTAAAGGTAGATTAGACACAATATTTGATTATGTTCAAGAAATAAATCAGTAAACAAAGATAGAAAAAAAAAAGAAAAATATTTTTATTTATGTTTTTAGCCCTAAATACATCCAAAGAGCGAATGTCATCATAATTACTCGCACAAAACCAATGGCAAAGGGTAAAGTAAGAATTGAATCTAATGCGCCACAAACAACGAAAATTGTAAACCCTAGCCCTAAATAGAAAAACTTTCTTCTCAAATCACCAGTTGCTTGCTTGGCTTTTACAAAAAATCCAATACCAAGAAATATTAATGCAACGACTAAGAATAGGGCAATTAATAAAAATGTATAATACTCTCTGACAAAACTAGCATCTATTAAATCTTGACCAACAACAAAACCAGGACTACCAGGAGCTAACCAAGTGAATGATTCAGTTGTCTGAAACCATAAGAAATATTCAAAAACTAAACCTAGTACAATAAAAACTCCAATTAAAATCCATTTCTTTTTTGGAATTAAAAGTTCGCCACCAAGGTACAATGCGAAAATCAATGCTGGAACAACCCAAGTATAGCTTAAGAGAGAGTATAACGGTGTCGGAGTTATATTGCTTCCTGTAAATGTTACCAAAATAAAATCTATAAAGGGACCAAACCATAGAAGACCAACAAAAAACATAGTTAAAGCTGCAATTGTTAAGAGTTTCGCTTTTAACTTTATTGATTTATATAAGGATAATAAACCAAAAATCGTTGCCGATAAAATAATACCAGTAGCAGTTAGACCATCTAATAAACCTAATTCAGAAACCATTTTATATTCACATCTTTCTTTATTTAGTATAGTTTATTGTAATAATAAAACAAAAAGTCTGATCTACTCAAACTTTTTAAAATTTTATATAATAATATTGTAGATTTCATATTTATATAATTACTTCTTGAATATTTTCGATATTTTTTGACTAACAAAAATATCGATTTCGTTATAGAGTTATAAAATATTAAATTTTACGGCCACTCTAAAGTTGTCTTTTTGTTAGATCATAATCAGAAAAAGATTTGATTATTTTCCTTGAAATTTGCATCCTAGTCACCTCTTATTTGAAAAAAAGATAGTTTTTAAAGCAGATTAATATAAATAGATTTATATTAAATTTTATTTCTAAAAATTCAAGAGAAACTTTTAACATTATAGAGGTTTTAAGATGAAAAATCACGCAAAAAAAGCTGTTATGAAATTATCGATTTTTGTACCACTCGCTATTATAATAATGACAATCTTTTCAATGCAATTAATGGGAATACCACCTTTAGGCAACCTATTATTTCCTGGAAACGGCGTATGGAAAGTTCCGGGAGAGCTTCCAACGGCAGAAAGGTTAAATGTGCCTGGGTTAAGGGGTGAAGTCAACATTATTCGTGATGATTGGGGTGTACCTCATATTTTTGCCGAATACGAAGAAGATCTCTTTTTTGCTCAAGGCTATTGCCACGCTCAAGATAGATTGTTCCAAATGGATATGTGGCGACGTCAAGTGAAAGGGGGATTGTCAGAAATTTTAGGAGAGAGTATGTTATCTGGAGATAAAATCGCGCTTGCAAGGGGTATGTTGGATTCAGCTATTAAAACCGATGAATTATTAAGAAAGATGTATGCTAATGGAACACTTGATTATTTCAGTTCATTTGAAAGGTACGTTGATGGAATTAATCTCTACATTGAGTCCCTAAACGGTTTTAAGCCGTTAGAATACCATTTAACGGATTTCAAACCTACTAAATGGACCTCTATTGATTCTTTATGTCTAGTCCAGGAAA
>JABXKD010000043.1:14728-31561 GCA_013375475.1 Promethearchaeota archaeon | reverse complement strand
GACCACCTCCGACTGACCATCATCGGAAAAGAAGGAACGCCATATGCGAAAGGAAAATTCATTTTCGAAATTAAATTCCCAGATCTTTATAATTTTTAAACCATCTCGGTTTAGAGGGAAAAAAATTATCCTTTCGCCCCTCCATAATGTGAGACATCTCGTCTATCTTGGAGAAATGCATATGCCGTTACCTTAATGTGGCACCCTAATATAGATAGCAGCATTCCTCCCGGAAAACTTAATATATGTTTAGATTTGATTAATCCCGACCTAGTTGGTAAAGTTGACGCTTCGACAGGGGCTTCCGGTTGGACCCCTTCAAAAACCTTGACGAACATCATAGAAGCCTTAAAAGGTATGATGCATGTTGAGCCTCCCTTCTTTAACCCAGGAGACCCTCTTAACCACGAGGCGGGTGAGCAATATTTTAGAGCTCAAAAGAAGTTCGAAGCAAAAGCTAAGTCATGGACTGCTAAATACGCCATGGATTAGGATTAATTACTCTTTTTTATCCCTTATTTTTTGTACTAAACTAAATTATTTATTCAAGGTTGTATAGACACATATGGTAGTTTTATGAACTTATTATATAATGTCATATCTTCAAAGCTTTCTCTTTCTTATTTCTTGCAGTTTTTACAAGCTCCATAATTTCAACGGGTAATTTTTCATTCTGCCAGTTTCTCTCGACCTCAATAGACTTACCTGCACTTTTAACGGCCTTTAATGCATATAACGCGGCTCCTAATGAATGATCAGCCATATGAGCTGTTGCAACAGCATGTCCAACAGAACGTGCAACCGCTATCGAAGTTGGATCAGTGGATTCTCTTGCCACCAAATGTGCACCTAATGAAGCATCTCTTGCATTCCCTACCGAAGCGTTTCCATTTATCCATTCTTTAGCCACTGTGATAGCATATCCTAGTCGTTTATCCATTTCTTTACCGAAGAGGGATAATACATTTTCAGCACAATCACAACCCCACTGCATTAATTGGCGGTGCTGCTCCTTTTTTAGGAGTCCACCACGATGTTCTGCTACAAATCTCTTATCTCGCATGACATTAAATTATATTTTTAATTCCAAGATTGAGGTATTTAATGAAAAAAGGAAATAAGAAAAATTTTTGATGTACATTTTTTTATCTTCTCATGTCAGCAATAAGTTTCCCGGCGACTCCAACATTCTCAGGTGAGTTTTCTTTGATTACTACGATTATATGGTCTCTTGGGATTTTGTAAGCTTTTTCTATTGAGTCTGTGATTTCTTGAATTAAAACTCTTTTAATTTCTATATTTTCAATTTTTGGTCCATCAATGGTTATATTTGGCATAATTTTGACCTCGATTTATGTTCTATAGAATTAATGTAGAAGATTTTATAAGGATATTACTTCAGCATGTATAACAATAAGGTTTATAAAATTGAGTGAATTAAAGCTTAATATTAATTCTTAGGTGTTAGGTTTGTTAAAAAAGTCGAAGGGGTTGAAATCGCGGTTAATTGAACTTAATAAATTCGATATAACGAACATTGAAGGCTCCTCATCAGATAAAATGAAAAAAATAATGCCTAAAGTCTTTAAAACGGTTCCCAAAGCAATTTCAGGTTATAAAAGAGAAATTGCAGAGCTCCCAGAAGAAATTCAAATTGCACCTAAAGAGTTTTGGAATGAAGTTGAGGAACAAGCAAAAAACTTAGGTATCGATCTAATAGGATTTGCGCCTAAAGATGAAAATTTAATATTTGAAGAGGACCATGTAGGAGGGATTGAGGTTTTGTACCAAAATGCTATTGTTCTCGGTATGGAAATGGATTACGATGCCATCGAAACTGCTCCTGAATTTCCAGCTGGAGCGGAGTCAATGAATATTTACGCAGAGTTAGGAGAGGCTACTAATAAATTAACGGAGTTTATTCGATCTAAGGGGTATAGGGCGATTGCGTGTCATCCTCTTGGCGACCCAATACTTTACCCTGCTATGGCGGTAAAAGCAGGTTTAGGGCAAATTGGAAGACAAGGACTTTTGATAACAAAGAAATTTGGACCTAGACAGAGATTGTCAGTTATATCAGCAAATATATCTCCTCTTCCAGAAAGATCCGAAGTTGAATTTGAAATTGAGACATATTGTAGAAAATATAGGAGGTGTGTGTTAATGTGTCCTGTGAGCGCTATTTACAACGAGCCTATTAATAAAGAAAATGGAACGGTAACTCGAATTGATGGTGATAAATGCATTGAATACTTTTACGAAACTACTGGCTGCAGTGTGTGTATCAAGGAGTGTCCCTTTCATAAAATAGGTTATAAAGCTATGTATTATTCGCGATTGTAAACCGTATGTAAAATCTATTACCAAACCTTAACTTCGATATCTTCTTATTTTAACTATTCATAGAACTTACTTTAACTGTATTTGACCATAATGGATGCTTCTTCCCTTAAAAGCAAAAAAGTAATTGTGTTCGATTTAGACGGTACGATTGTTAGATTAGCGGCAGATTGGCATTCTTTAAGAAAACTATTAAATACACGTTATTGTGAAAAGTATAAAGAAAAAGGCCATTTTCATAGGATGTCTGATCTTCTAAGTGACATTATTGCTAGAGGAGACGAAGAGGAACTATATCATAATTTTAGCATAATGCAAAAATACGAAAACGAAAATATAACAAAGAACGAGCCTATTGAGGATGTTATCTATTTTGTTAACAACAAAGAATTATTTGGAGTGAACTCGGCAGTAAAGTTAGCAGTATTTTCTCTCAACACGAAATCTACTATTATCAAATCACTACAAATAGCCGGAGTAGTTAATAAATTTGAATTCTATATCGGACGTGAAGATGTAAGAGCGTGGAAACCCAATCCAGAGGGATTATTAAAAATTCGGGATCATTTTCAAGTACTCAAAGAACACATGATTTATTTTGGAGATTTAAAAATGGATTTAGTCGCTGGTGGGAATGCTGGAATTGAATCATACAAAATTGGTGATCTTATCAACTTAATCAAGAAAGTTAGAAAAAATTAAAAAAATTATCAACAGAGAAACATTACATGTAGGTTATTATTACATTATACTTTTTGATCTCTGATTCTACCTTCGCTTTGCCTAAAGGTGTAAGGGTGATTATATCATTGCTTTTAATTTTAAGGGCTGTTAATTTTATGCTCGGATCTTTAAACTCTCCACTCATATAGGGATTCCAAAACATCTCTTTATTAACTGGATTAGTAATCATCCATAAAATAGGTTCCAATTCATAGCCTGTTATTCTCATAGCTTTGAATATATATCCTACGTCAGCGTCAAATGGAACAACAATTTGCACATTCTCCTCACCTTCAATCTTCCCACATGCAAGGCAATCGTCTCTTTTAGTAATATCTAAATGATCAAATTGACCATATACACCATTATAATTAACATAAGGAGGATCCATTGGAGGGCCAATATTTCTACCGTGTAATCGAAACAATAATTTTAAGGCTTCTTGGGATTGTATGCTCGAAATAACAGAGCTGACCGATTGAATCGCTGCAATTTTATTTCCTAAAATATTCTCCATTTCTTCGAACTTGTAATTAGCACCAAATGTTTCTTTAATGTTATCTTTCCATTCTTGAATTTCTTCATCACTGAGAGTTTCTAATTTTTCCGGTGAAACATTCTCATTAAAGACTCTTGTTCGTAATTCTTCTAACTCCTTTTGTGATAATGCCATCAATTTTACCACATCGTCGTCTACATTCATATCAGGTTTAAAACCGTGTTCTTTCTCGAAGGTTACTTCTGCTTTTATAACACAATGGTTTCTATTTCTCGGAAGTCCCTTTAAAGTGCACGCGGCTACCAACTTATCGTCAGCAGGGGGGATGGGAACCAAACAACGATAACAAGGAGTAATGTCCAATAAATCCTTTGCGTATTTTTTATCAAAATCTTCTTCGACTTGTTTTCTAACAAGTTTTTTAAAAGGCTCTAATTTTTCAATCCTCAACCTTTCAATAAGGTATTCTAACTGCTCTATTTCTTTCTGTGCATCTAAATACTCTGGATTGTCGTATTCCCACATTTTAGTTTCTACAATTTTTTCGATTTCATTTTCTCGATTTTTATACTCGAGTTTAGATCCTTCTGGAATAACTACTTGAACGTGCCCTTCAAATCCTACTGTTCCACCTTCAACCATTGGCTTTTTTAGTCTTAAACATATTTTATTTAAATCTAGCCTTGCGTTAAAGTTATCTAATGCAGCAATAACAATGTCACATTCTTCGTACACTGACATCGGTAATTTTTGAAGCTTTTCAAAATAAAAGTCGACTTTTAAAAAGGGATTCATATCTCTTAACCTTTCTGCGGCGACTTCTGCTTTAGGACGACCCTCGTCACCAGGTTTGAATAGCATTTGACGTGAAAGGTTAGAGGTTTCAATGGTGTCTAAATCCACTAAAACTACTTTTCCTATTCCCATTAAGGCGAAATCTTTAGCTATCTCGCAACCTAAAGCTCCAACACCTACGATCATTACGCATCCTTCACTAACAATTTCTTGATCCCACCCGTCTATTAACTGTTGACGGGCGTACATCCGTGATTTTTTGATATCTTCCTTGTCTACTGTCATTTTAAATATCCCTAAATTATATTATAATATATATAATTTATTCTTCAAGAAAATTTAAATTCTTTTAGTGTTTCTTTTTGAAAAAGCTAATTATTGTATTTTTAGTTATTATTGCGCTTCCGATAAATCAAATTGTATTTCTTGCTACCAACTATTATGAGATTCAAGTTATTGACTCATTTCAAAATGATAATAATAGGAGTAACAGTTTTAATTATTATTCAAGTAAAATAGAAATTAGTTCTACTTATAACGCGCAAGATTATATTGGCTTACAAGATAGCTTATGGGAGAACGGACTAACAGGAAAAAATATTACAGTTGCAGTGATAGATACTGGTATCTTTGGAAATCATAGTGCTTTTACTAACGATGGTAAAAAACTATGGTCTGATCGGATTATAAAATACTACGATTTAATAACAAATTCATCAGATATCCCTCAAGATAATAACGGGCACGGAACATGGGTTGCGTCTATATTGGGAGGAAATTGTAGCGACTATCAAGGTGTAGCGCCAGGAGTAAACTTAGTTATTTTAAGAATTTTTGATAGTATTGGGGAAACAAATGTTTCCGTTTTCGAAAATGCCATAAATTGGATACTTCAAAATAAGGATATTTACGATATTAGGATCGTCAGTATGAGTTTTGGAGCAAAACCAGAAGCAGATAAACTGTTTGAAATAATTAATCTTCAACAAATTGTTAGAAAGCTTGTTGATAATGGAATTTTAGTAGTAGCTGCGGCCGGTAACGATGGAGATCCGTCCGATGGAATCGGAACTATTAACTCTCCTGCTTCTGAGAAAAAAGTAGTTGCTGTTGGTGGGGTTGATTATGATGGAGAAATGTATCAACTTAGCTCGAAAGGTCCAAGTTTTGAATTCACAAAAAAACCTGATGTATGTGCTCCCGCTGTTAGCATATATGGTGCGGATACAGACTTTCCAGATGATTATGCTTTTGGTTCAGGAACATCAGGAGCGGCACCATTTGTGTCGGGATTAGCAGCGTTAATGTTAGAAAAGAAAGGGACTTTAACTCCTTTAGATCTTAAAAACATCCTCTCGTTAACTTCATATAAGACTAAAAATCCAAGATTAGTTCAAGATAACACGCAAGGATGGGGTGTTATTCAAGGTTACGCTGCATTAGAATCGTTAAATACTCCAGTTTTAATAAACGGCAGTACAGAAATTGCAGTTTCTCTCACTCAAAACTATACTGTGTTTTGTTTACCCATTAGCCTTAAACCAAATTACTACTATTTTGAATTAGTTCAGCTGAATTTGGTACATGCAGAGATGTATTTGTATAAAATGGAACCAAACAATTATGGAATACCGAGTCTTGTATCTAATACTGTCAATCAACTCGTTCAAGAAAGCTTAACAAAAAGAATGGGGATTTTCTGTGAGGTAGAACAAAATTATTTCTTGGTAGTAAAATCAATTCAACTGGGAGCAGGTAATTTTTTAATACGATTAGTTCCTGAATATAGAAATATTATTTTTTTATTCTTATTCGGGATTAGTATCGTTAGTTTAGTCTATATTGTAAAATTGCGTTTGAATATAAAGAAAAGAGATAGGGTAAATTAATTTAGGTCGATTTTTTTTTTGATATATCCTTAAGCATTTTCTTAATCTCATCCGCCTTTTCTTTATCTTTAGCTATTTCTAGCTCCTTTTTCCGTTTTTCCTCATCTTTCTTTGCCTCTGACAGTTCTCTCTTAAGCTCTTCTTTCAAATTAATTAAATCTTTCATATCTCGTTTAAATTGTTTAGATTCTGATATTAGTTTTTCTTTTTTCTGTTTTTTTTTAATTTCATCTCGTTCTTTTTTAGTTTTGATAAGTTGCGAGACTTCACCAGCTAAATCACCTACTTCTTTAATAGTTACTTTTAATTTACTCTCAGCTATTTTACTTAGGCGTTCTTCATCTCTTTTTTTAATCTCTAATTCTTTATGTATTTTTTGGATTTTGATATCATTTTCTCTTACCTGTTGTTCGAAAATCTTTGTATTTTCAATCTCTTTCTCAATATACTTCGTTTGTTCACTCCAACCAATCTCGTTGAATTTTTGAATCGCGCGATTAAACTTTTTATAAGCATCATCGAAATTATATTTCATCGCTAGCTCCTTTCCCTCATCTATTAAACTTAAGCCCTCCTCCTTAGTTATTGCTGCATATTTTTGATCTTCGTATAATTTCCTTAACTTTTTTTGTTGTTCTCGCTTGTTGAGTTCGTTTTCCAATTGTTGCTTTTGAATTTGCTGTCGAAACAGTTCATATTCTTGTTGCCTTTTAATTCTGGTTTCTGCTTCTAACTTTTTCTTCTCTCTATATTTATCTTTCTCACGAACTAAATCATTAATTAGTATATTCAAGTTATTGATTTCGGGCTCCCATCCAATTTTTTCAGCGAGCAAATTTCTAGCCTGTATATATAAAGATATTGCTTTATCGTAATCAGGCGACCTTCCTTTAAGGAATTTTCCTCCGTCTTCAAGAAAAGAATAAGCGGCTTCTCTGTAAGTAAGTTGATCTTGCACGGTTTTTTCTCTTTGCTGTAATGCGATCTGTTGAGCGATCTTTTTCTCTCTTTCTTGCTTTCGTCTTTCTTCGATTATTGTTTCTAGGGATTTCTCTTCTTTTAGTCTTACTAGCTCTCTTTTTAATACGTGTTGGGCTTCTTGGCCTTTTTTTGACTTAAGATTGCTTACCTTTGTTATCATTTCGTTAATTGAGTCTGTTGGGAATTGGATTTCATTTAAAATTAGCATTGCTTTTCGATAACTCAATAATGCAAGTTCAAATTCCGAATTTTTAATATGGCGCTCTGCATCGTCTAAGATTCTAAACGCATCATCTTTTTTCCTATTAATATTTTCGAGAGTTAATGTGCGCTTTTCTATAGCTATTTGCTTCAATTTTAAACGCTTCTTTTCTTTAATTAAATCTCCAGCAATTTTCCTCTGAAATCCGAACTCTTCTCTATCTTTTTGTAGCTTAGTTTCGAGTTCTTTCTGTTTTTGTAATTCCTCGCTTCTTTTTCTTTCCTTAACTTTAACAATTTGCTCTTTAATTGAATTGGTTGGATAGTTTATTTCGCTTAGTACTAATTCGACGCTTCTATAGTATTCAAGTGCCTTATCGTAATTTCCTCGTTTTACTAAATTATCTGCTTCATCTATTAATTCAAAAGCAACTTCTTTACGTTTTTCTAGGTAAGCTTTTAATTCCTCTTGCTTTTTAATTTTGACTTGCTTAGCTCTCATTTGGTCGTCCTCAAACTTCATTTTATTTGTAATTGCTTGTAGGAATTGTCTTTCGTCTTCTTCTTTTCTAAGTTTAGCTTCTAACTCTTGTTGTTTTGCTAAATCTGCTTTTCTCTTCTCTTCTTGTATTTTACTTATCGCATCCTTAACAAGATCTGTTGGAAAGTTGATTTGAATTAAAATTAGCTCTGCTTGATAATAGTTATCAATTGCTTGTTCATAATTCCCCTGCTTTAATAACTCTTCTGCGTTTTCCATTATTCTGAAAGCTTCTTCTTTTTGATTTTCTGTCATTTGTAGAACTTCTTCTTTCTTAAGAAGCTCAATTTTCTTCGCTATCATCCTTTCTTTTTCTTTTTGGAGGTTATGGGCTACTTCCTGTTCGAATTCTCTTTCTTCCTCCCATTGTCTTCTTAATTTTTCCTTTTCCAGAAGAACACTTTGCTCTTTCTCCCTCTTTTTGAATTGGACACTCTGTATCGAATCTTTTAATAAAGTAATGTAATTACCCGTCCATCCAATATTTTCTAGAACATTAAGAGCGTTCTGATATGCTCCTAAGGCTTCCTCAAAATTCTCTCGTTTCAGATATTCATCTGCATCTTCAATCATCTTAAACGCATTATTCTGAAGTGTAAGATGTTGTGCACTAAATTCCCTCTTTTGTTCTTCTGATTCTCTTATCTTCAGGATTTTTAGTTGTTCTCTCTTTCGTTGAATTTTAATGTTATCTAGAAATTTTTGATTCTCTGCTTCTTCTTTAATTATCTGTTCAAATTCCCTCTGCTTTCTAAACTCTTCCTCTTTTCTTTTATTTTCAATTTGATTAATGGTTTGATTAATTAAAGGTATTTCTTCCAACCATTGAATTTGGGCGAAAATACCGTTAACCTCTCGATATTTATCAATAGCGAGATCGAATTTTCCTAACGATAGATAGTTTTGAGCTTCATCTAATGTTCTAAAAGCCTCTTGTTTTTGAGTTTCCCTAAACGATATCTCATCTTCACGTTTCTTCTTGACTGCTTCTCTCTGTTTTAGTTGATCTCTCTTAATTTTCATTTCGCTGATAACTTTCTCTTGAAACTCTCTATCTTCCCTTTCTCTATTGATTTGCTTTTCTATTTCCCTCTGTTTTTTAATTTCAGCATTGCGCTTCTTATTTTCAATTTCGATGATAGCGTTACCAATTCTTTCCATTTCATCATACCACTGAATGCCTGCGAAAATATTAGTTACTTCTTGATAGATTTCTATGGTTTTTTCATAATCTCCCTTTTCTAGGAACGGTTGTGCCTCGTCTAATATCCTAAAAGCATATTCTTTTCTTTTCTCTCGGTATTCTAGTTCTGCTTTTTGATCTCTTAACCTTATTTCCTTCTTTCTCAATCTCTCCCGTTCTTGTTGAAGTTGCTTAGACATGTGTTCCTGAAACTGTTGATCTGTTTTATATTTCTCTATGGATTTCTGCATTTCTTTTTGCTCTGCTATTGCTTGGTCTCTTTTTCTAATTTCAAGGTCTCTTATAGAATTTTCAATTAAATGTAATTCTTCATTCCATTGGATACTAGCAAAAATATTACCCGCCGTTTGATACGCTGTTATCGCTTTATCTAACTCAGATTGCTTAATATAATCTTCTGCTGCATCTAAGGCTTTAAAGGCTGCTTCTTTTTGCTTTTCTCTATATTCAATCTCATCTCTTCTTACTTGTAAAGCACTTTCTCTTTGTTTTATTTTTTCTCTTTCTTTAGCTAGTTGGATAGAGGTTTGTTGTTGAAAATCTAAATCTAACTTTTTTCGCTGTTCTAATTTCTTTTGCTCCTCCAATTCTTTTTCGATTTGAGTTTCTTGTATTTTTTTTATGCTTGAAATTGTATTTTTAATCGTAGTAGCATGAGATTCCCAGCCAGCTCCTAATTTTGTGAGTAGGTCCAAAGCTTCTGTATATTTCTTAGTGGCTTCAGAGAAGGCGCGATTTTCTTTTAATAACTTATCAGCTTCATCTAAAACTGTAAAAAATTGTTCTTCTCTTCTTGCTTCTTCTCTCCGTTTCTGTTCGTGTTCTAATCTTTTCTGATCTAGTTCCCTCGCAGTTTGTATAATTTCTTCTCTCTCTTTTAAATAAATTGTGTCTTGAAGATTTTTAAGTTCAGATTCTCTTTTCACTGTTAATTCTTCAGTTTTCTCTTCATTTTCTTGCTTTTCTTTTACGTTTTTGATAAAACCTTTAACTGGCTGAATGTATGAATCCCATTCTATGGATTTAAATAATTTTATCGCTTTTTCAAAATTGGTTATAGCTTGATCGTATTTTTTTTCTCGTTCCAACTTCTTTCCGATATCAACCAAGTTAAAAGCTGCAAACTGCTTATTTTCTTCATCTCTTCTTATTTCTTCTATATCAATAACTTCTTCTTTACTTCTTTCTTCTATAATTGTAGGTTTTGCTAATTTTTGCGCTTTGAATTTTTCATACTCAGATTTTTCTTTTTTCAATTTGTTAATTATGAGGATAATGTTCTGAGTTTGATCTTGCCATCCTATTGATTCTAATAGATTTACCGCATTTTGGTAATTTTCTATTGCTTTATCAAACTTCCTATCGTTTTCAAAGAATTTAGCATTATCTATGAAAGTAAAAGCCTCGTTTTGAATTCGCTCTTCCTGCTCTTTCATTTCTTTATACTTTTTTAATTCTTCTTCCTTAGCCGCACTGTTTTTTTCTCCAAACGCGCTCAAAACCTGAGGTTTAACTTCTCTAGAAGCAGTCATAGGTTGTTGAGTTTCACTACTTCTTTGTTTTTTAACTAAATTCCCCTGCTCTATTTTTCCAGCAATTTGACTTAATTTAGTTTTTAAATCTCCTAATTGGGTTTCTGACCACCCTGCTTGAACCAATAATTTAATAGCGGACATATACTGATCAATAGCATCCTCTAAAAATCCATCTGATTCTAATTTTTGAGCTCCATCTAATAAGGAAAACGCTTCATCTTGCATTTGTTCAATTTGGCTTTTTACACTAGCTTGATTGTAGATCTTCTCTTGTTTAGCAAATTCTTTTAAATCTTCAATTCTAGAATAAATATCGCCAATTTTATTTATCAAATATCCACTACTTTTAAGATAATCGGCAGCTATGTGATAGTTTTCTATAGCTTTTTCAAAATCCTTTCCCTCTTCAAAATTCTGAGCTATAGATAGATATCTTAAAGCTTCTTGAGCTAACTCTTCTTTTCCCTCCATTTTAATCTAAACTCCTTATTTAATAAATGAAATATGGAATAAAGGCTAAGTGAAATTATTCTTACTTCTTACAATAAATTAAACAGATTTATTAATTAAACTTTTTATATTTTAATGATTACCTTACTAATAAAACCTAACGGTTAAAAGTCGTATCAGTATTATAATAAATATCTGAACTTCAATTCAATCTATAATATATGTTATAAAGAGCAACTAATGATGAGTGATAATTCTAGAATTATTATTGATTTCGAACCGATTTCGAGAAGATTGTTCTATAAAAAAAAAGAAAATTTTTACCAATTGTTAGTTAATTCAAGCATCCGTGTAAGATCACAATGTGGTGGTTTTGGAACTTGTGGGAAGTGTAAGTTATTAGTCCAACAAGGGTTGAAATATCTTAATCCTCCCACTGATTCTGAAAAAAAAGTACTATCAGAGGAAGAGATTACTGAAAACGTCCGATTAGCATGCCAATGTTCCATTGATGAAGATCAAATTGATCACCTAAAAAGACTACCACAACCTCAAATTAGAGTCTTTTTACCACAAGAATCTTTATTAGAAGATTTTAAGATTTTGACTTCTGGTTTAAATAAAGGCGTTAACCTAAATCCAAATGTTAAGAAAGTATTTATCGAAGTTGAGAGACCAAATTTAAAAACAATTATTCCTGATTTTGAGAGGATTGTAACAGCGCTCTCATCTACAACTAAAATTAATAAAGATCATATAGAACCTTCGATTGAATTCGAATCTTTAAAAAAAATACCGTTAACATTAAGAGCAGATAACCACCACATTACATTAACTCTGTATGAAGAAAATAAAATTATTGATTGCGAAGCAGGAAATACTGTTGCAAATAATTATGGAATTGCTTTTGACATCGGAACTACAACCCTAGTTGGCTATTTAATTAACTTAAACGATGGAAAAATCTATTCGACTGCATCCGCTCTTAACCCACAAACTGCTTATGGCGAAGATGTCGTTTCCCGCATTACATATATTAAAAATAATAAGGAAGGGCTCTTAAAGTTAAATGCATCCGTAATAGACGCTATAAATGTAATTATTGATGAAGTTTGTGCCGAAGCTAAAATTTCGCCATCCCAAATATATGAAGCAACATTTGTTGGAAATTCTGTTATGCACCATATATTCTTAAATATTGATCCGACTTATATTGGTTTAAGCCCTTACGTTCCCGCGATTAAGAAGGATTTGAATATACGCTCCAAGGACATAAATCTTAAAATCAATCGCGGAGGTTATGCCTATATGCTTCCCTTAATTGCGGGATATGTGGGAGCTGACACAACGGGGATAATTCTTTCATCAGAAATTAATAAAGAATCAGAATTAACTTTAGCTATTGATGTAGGGACAAATGGTGAGATCATTGTAGGTAATAAGGATATTCTTGCCACAGGATCTTGCGCGGCGGGTTCTGCCTTAGAAGGCGCACACATAAAAAATGGAATGCGAGCAGCAGCGGGTGCAATTGACTCCCTTAAGATTGACCCTGCGAATTTAAGTGTCAGATATACGACAATCAATAACAAAAAACCACTAGGTATTTGTGGTTCTGGAATAATTGACGCTGTAGCAGAAATGTTGAAATCAAAAATCATCACAAGAAGCGGGGGTTTCAATAAAAATTTTATAGATCATGAGAGTTTTACAAAAAAAAATAAAGGCGTCGAGTTTATTTTGGTTAAAAAAGAGCAAACTTCAATTAACAGAGATATTACAATCTCTCAGAATGATATAAGAGAGTTACAAATGGCAAAAGCAGCCTTTTATTCTGGTACTCGTATAATTTTAAACTTTTTAAATAAAGCAGACGAAGTTGAACTTAAGATCAAACAGATCTTTTTGGCTGGAGCTTTTGGAAATTATATCAATAAAAGTAATGCAAAATTCATTGGCATGATCCCCGATATTTCTGACGAATTTATATATCAAATTGGAAACGCTGCAGGGATAGGGGCTCAAAATTGTTTATTAAATGTAAATTTGAGAGATAAAGCTCGAAAATTAATCAAAAATATAAAATACGTTGAAATCGCTGTTGCTCAAGAATTTCAAACTGAATATGCAAAAGCTATGTACTTTCCACATCTAAATCTAGAATACTTTCCTAGTTTAACAGAATATAATGATATTTTAAAAAGATAAATCAGTTTCTTTATCACATTTCTTTACTCCAAACACCAAAAATAATACGATATTATACAAAGAAAACAGAAGAATTTGTAGAATTTAATGTAAATGACTGAAACCTTTAATAATATATATATAATCATTGAAAAAGAGTATAAAAGTATTTAAGAGATAAATATATTAGAATTTTATCAGAAACTGTATTTAATTTTTAAAAAGAAATAAATAAATAGAATTTAATAATAAAGATAATATCTTATATTCAATTGAAATTTTTAAAAATAATAGAATATTATTCAAGGTAGAGGTCTTCTATGTCGAGTTTTAAGTTAAAAGTTTTACTTACGGGAGCTGCCGCTGTTGGAAAAACGAGCCTTGTTCAAAGGTTTATCAAAAACCGGTTTGCAGCGAACTATAAGTTAACAGTTGGAGTTGACATATTAACTAAAGATGTGGAATTTAAACCCGGAGAAGTAGCTACCCTCTCTATATGGGATATAGGTGGTCAGCAACGCTTCGAATTCATCCGATCGACCTTTTACAAGGGAGCTGCTGGTGCTTTATTAGTTTTTGACTTAACAAGAGAGCAAACTTACATTGAGACTAGGAAGTGGCTTACAGAAATTCGTCAATTCAGCAACGAGAACATCCCTTTTGTATTAATTGGAAATAAAGTAGATCTACTCGAAGATGTTGGAGAAGTTATTGATCGAGAAGAAGCACGAGCATTTGCTGAAAATGAAGGTAGTATTTACATAGAAACTTCAGCTAAAACAGGGATCAATGTAGATGATGCCTTTACTGAACTCACTCGTAGAATAGTAGAATCAAGGAGTCAGTAGATTTAAATCAACCTTTTTCTGATTATTACAATAATTGTAATTATTCACATTTTACCTAAATATTTTTATCCTTGGTCAAAATCTTCGCATAAATCATCGTGAATGATGTTAATGGCATTAAGGACATCCTTTCTATCAATAACTAATGAAAGGTTAAGTTCTTCAGTACTTTGAGTTAATGCCTTTACATGAATCTTTTCTTTATCTAATCCTTGAAAGATTTTGGCTTTAGTTAAGTTTTCTAATATTTTAAAACCGCTGATATTGATAATTGCTACCTCTTCAGATTTGATTTCAAAAAAATCAGAAAAATATCCCGAATTGTATAAAGCTTCAACTGCTTTCTTGGATTCGTTTTCTTTTACAATAAATGATGTACTAATTTCAGAAGCACTTTGAGCCACCAAGGAGACGCTTATACTATTTTTACTCATAACTTTAAAAATCTTTGCTAAAACTCCTGGAACATCAACTAAACTACCTGAAGCAACGGTAATGATTACAGCATCTTCTACTGTTGAAATGCCTTTGATCTCGTTTTTATCTGTATGCTCTGAAATTTCGGTAAACTCTATTTTTTCCAAAGGTTTGTCAAAATTTCTTAGTTCTAAAGGTATATTTTTTTTCTCGATTGCTTCAAGGCACTTAGGATGGAGTATTTTAGCTCCAAAATTGGCTATATGCTTAGCTTCTTTGTAATCTAAGTTTCTGATGAGGGTTGACTTTGGAACGAATTTTGGATTTATGGCCATTAATCCATCTACATCCTTCCACAATATAACCTTAATATCTTTATCTTTTGCTGTTTCAGATATCGAATGGGCGAGAATTGTGGCGGAGTAATCGGAGCCACCTCGCCCTAAAGTGGTCGTATATCCGATTTTATTTCTTCCAATGAATCCTGTTATACAGATAATTATATCTTTTTGAGGATTTTCTAAGAGAGGTATCAATAACTTTTGTACTCTCTGATTTGTAAAATCATAGAAGGGATAAGCGTTGTTAAATTCGTCGTTAGTTATAATCAACTTATTTGCGGGAATATAAACAGAATCCAACCCTCTACTTAAGATATATTGGTTTAAAATATATGTTGATAGAATTTCCCCAAAACTTAAGACATAATCTTGATAATAGGGTTCCAATCCAAATTCTTTGATATCAGCAAATGTATCTTCTAATTCGCTTAGTTTCTCGTCAACCCAAATTTTAGCTTTCATATAATGCTCTGAATCCTCGGCGAAGATTTGTTCTATAGCATTAAAATGTTTTTTTTCTAAAATTGCCATGTTATCGTCAAGAATTCTTGAATCGTTGACATTGAGAGCTGTATTTAGTAGTAAATCGGTTATCCCATTAAATGCTGAGGCGACAATTATTTTTTTAGCTTCTTTATATATATTTAAAATTTCGAAGATTTTATTAAAAGCACTCTTGTCAATTAAACAGCTTCCGCCAAATTTCATGATTACAGTTAGAGTCAAAACTTACACCTAATAAACATCTTTTCTTTAGTAAACTTAATTATTTAAACTCTTAAAGGTAAAATAAGTAAAAAATCTTATTATGAGTAAATCCTAATTTTTATTCTTTTAAGTACGTTAAATCTAAAAAGAAAAGTGAATTACTTATCTTCCTAATAATTTCTCTAAGTCTTTGATTTGCTGGTCTATATTAGTCTCAATCGTTTTCAGTTTTTGCTTCTTTTCTTCAAGTTCTTCAGATGTAATTTCACCTGTAAGTTCTTTCATATCAAAATCTAGAGATATTTTAGTGGTATTAGCTTTTTTAATCTTTAAATCCATTAACGATTTTTCCAATTCGGCTTTTTGATGCGTGTTAGCAGTCCCCGAAAGAGCTTGGGTTGAAGCTATTTCTTCATTTTGAGGGATAGAGGGTGCTTCTTTCGAAACTTGTTCTTTGATAAGTTTTTCCGCAGTTGGTTGGTTATTAGGTTTTATAAGAGTAGTTGGG
The DNA here is from genome assembly GCA_013375475.1 of Promethearchaeota archaeon. Lineage (GTDB taxonomy): Archaea > Asgardarchaeota > Lokiarchaeia > Sigyniarchaeales > SOKP01 > SOKP01. Next base: position 15,394 of record JABXKD010000043.1, on the reverse strand, counting down.
TTGATTGGTATCGGGGGTGGTGTAGATTTTTGAGGTGTTTCAGGCGGTTTTTTTATTGGGGTGATAGGTTTCAGTTGAGCTTTTGGTTTTATATCTTTGCTGGGTGGGATGAAACCTGATGGAGTCTTTGGTTTTTTCAATTCTGTAGGCGTTACTGGAATGATTTTTTTAGATTCTAATGGATTTGAAACGTGGGCAAAAGGTGAAGTTTTTAGTTTGTTTTTAGCATCTTTCGGCACATTAGTTACGGTTTTAGGGCGCTGTTTAACCATGAAATCTTCAGGATTTAGATTCAATCCCATATTAGTGGCTTGTATTTTAGGTTCAATTATTATTTCGGCTTCAGAGGGTTTAGTTAATGTTTCTTTTCCTAGAGGTTTCGCAGGTATTTTTGGTTGTTGCTTTATTTCTACCGTATCTAATTTTTTTGGTGGACCAGGTGGAGGAGGAACTGCTACGGGGATTTCTGGTTTCACTAAACCCCCAACTTTAGGAGAAGCAGGCATTTCAGGCTTTTTAGGTTTTTGAAGTTCTTCCTTTGGTTTAGGTGGTTCTTCCTTTGGTTTAGGTGGTTCTTCCTTTGGTTTAGGTGGTTCTTCCTTTGGTTTAGGTGGTTCTTCCTTTGGTTTAGGTGGTTCTTCCTTTGGTTTAGGTGGTTCTTCCTTT
>JABXKD010000043.1:0-14631 GCA_013375475.1 Promethearchaeota archaeon | reverse complement strand
TTTGGTTTAGGTGGTTCTATTGCCTTGGATTGAGGTTCTACACTTTTTGGTTCTTGAATAGGAGCTTTCTGAGCGGTACTCGATTGTTGGATCATAGTTTTTATTTTTAGAGATTTTTCATAGAATTCTTTACCCAATGAATCATCTCCTAATTCGATGCATAAGTCACTTATTTTCTCAAAGTACATCGCAGCTTCCTCAAATTTTGCTGCCTCTAAAGCTTCTACAGCTTTTTCAGTATAATTATCCCTTTCTAATAGGGGTTGCAATAATGGAGAAACTTCTGCACTCATTTCTAGTATGTCAGCAATAATAGTTATCATTTTATCTCGGTTTCCTGAATCTTTTGCAATCATTGAATATGTTTTTAATCCTAAGATTTTCTCGATTTGTTCAGGCTTCATAGCATCGTCTAGATCTTGCTTGTTACCAATAACTGATGTGTGGGCTTGAGCAGCTTGTTCTTTTATAAGTTCCAAGAAAAATTTACTTTTTTCGACATTTACCAAAGTTGAATCTGTGATTAATAAAACCGCATCACTTCCCTTGATAAAATTATTCCATAAATAGCTAAACTGTTCTTGTCCTGCAAAATCCCATAAATGAAAATGTAATTTTCCTATTTTAATCGTAGCTATATCTCCTGTTATTGTTGGAATATGTTGCATCGGAATTTCTTCAGCTTTAATTAAGCGAGTTATCGTGGTTTTTCCAACACCCGAAAAACCAACTAATGAAATTTTTGGCCTTAAATTTTTATGAATTGAATCAATGGTGGGATCAAAAATCTCAAAAGTCTTAGAATCGAACTTATGTTGGAGGATATCTTCAAAGAAATTTAAAAATTCTTTTTGACATTTGATTAGTTCCTTTTTTATGTTTTCAAAATTATCTGTTAATCCAGTTACAAATAAAAACATCAATTCATGTTCTGTCTCTGTAATATAGGATATTCTATATTTATAATAATCGTGATATTCTACTTTTTTTCCTCCTTTAGCAAAAGCATCTCGCATCAAATCTTTTACTAAAGCATTGAAAGCCACTTTCTTAAGGGCTTTTCCGAAATGACGATAATATAGTAATTTGCCGCCCTTATATATGTAAACCTGTCTTAATATTATATTTCACCTAATTTAAGATACTGTTATTTTTTTTAGAAATTTCATCATTACGTGATGTGTTTTACAAGATCCTTAATTATAGAATACTTTTTGTCATTACTTTTCTTATCTTGAAAAATTTCTTGAATTTTCTGAATTTCTTTTGAAAAATCAAACACCGAAAACTCACTCACTTCTTGTGTCTTATGTTTTTCACTTAATTTTTTTAAGAAAACTGAAATAGATGGCATGTACTTAGCTAAATTCATATTCAAGCCTAATTTTGATATTAAGATTAACTCGTCACTGAAAGTAAATAAATAGTTATACTCTTGAGCTTCTAAAGCAAATGAATTTATTTTATTTAGCTTTAATTCGTCCGCAATATCTTTTGAACTCCCAATTAGAGAAAGAATTTTATGGGGTATAATCTTTCCTTTAGAAAATTCTTTTATTTTCGATGCTAAGACAATTCCGTATATATTTGCAATCGCACATTCAGAATTTAGCTCAACTTTCAATTGTTTGATGATTTCGTCGTAGTTAATTTGCTTCATAATATTAATTATAAATTTTTTGAATAATTAATAAAATCTTATTTATATATATTTAATTAAATATAATTCGCATTATAGTCTAAATGAAAAAATATAAATATCATTTTTTAGAACAAGAATCGGATGTAACTTTAATTTCAGAGTCGAAAAGTGCCATTTTAAAAGCTAAAGAAAGTTTGGCTAGTAATCGTTTAATTTTAGAACAATTTATAAAAAAAAATGACAAATTCCTCACCTCCTTTTTACCTATTAAAATTAAAACAGAGTTTGAGATTATCAATCTAATGAGTGAAGCATCAGTTGTATGTGATGTCGGTCCAATGGCAGCAGTAGCAGGTGCATTCGCTGATTTAATGCTACAATCAATGAATTCTCCTGAAGTTGCGTTAGTCGAAAATGGAGGTGAAATCGCAATAGAGACCAAAGAAACTTTAAAAATTGCACTATTTGCTGGATATAATCAATTAAATTTAAATTTAGGATTTCTAATTCAAGAAAAAGATTGTCCGATTGGAATTGGCACAAGTTCTGCCACAATTGGGCATGCTATAAGTTTGGGTCAAGCTGATGCAGTAACTATATTCGCAACAACCGCAACATTGGCAGATGGGGCCGCAACGAGAGTAGCAAATGAAGTTAAAGGAGCGGATATTGAAAAATCAATCAAAGATGCTCTAGATGTAGCGGAAAACATTGAAGGTGTCAAGGGCGCTTTTATTTGTCGAGAAGATAAAGTAGGACAAGTTGGTAATCTCCCCAGTTTTTTTAAAATTGAAGGTAACAAGACTCAAATCTTAAATGATAAACTAGATACAGCATTTCTAGGAGAATATGAAATTTTTGATTGATTTACAAAATCGGATTATCATCCATAAATGAATTATATAACCCAATAAATGGGCATTTCTTCGCCGTTTTCACTTTTAGCAGAAAATATTCTATTTAAATAGTTTAGATTATAATAATGTTCTATTTCTTCTGGAGTCAGCTGACCAAAAAAGCTCGAACCTGATGTTAATAAGAAATTATCAGACAAAAGAAGATAAATTTCCATTTCTGTGTCTTTCTTCATTTCTGTTAAGAAATTTGTACCATTACTCAAAACATGATTCTCAGGGTGCATTAGATCATTGTCAGCAGGAATAAAATTATGAATCTGCTTGAACGATAAATCATAACTTAGATTATCAAAGGGGAAATTGTAATATACAAAAACATGCTCCCAGCCATTCATACCAACTATCGTATTAGTCTCATTAGTGTAATTTGAATACCATTGTATAGTACTCACTTCTCGCTTCTTTAATGTGTAAATTTCCCTAGAAACGCTTATATCAATAAACGAAGCAAATAAAGAGAAGAAAACTATTAAGCTTATCAAAATCATTGATTTTGTTTCATTTCTTCCTCCTAACTTCATTAATTTTTGAAAGTAAGAAATAAACCCTATAGCTATAACAACCGAGCTAATATAAAAAATCCGTGTATAAAAATGGAAAGTGTTGGTGAAAACATCAAAAATTAAACCCGCAAAAATCAAAAAGACCAATATAATTGCCCATAACCATAAGACTTTACCCCTAGGCTTAAATCTATACACTCCAAATCCCCATAGAGCAATAATTATATATAGCGCTAATTCAAAACCTACAAAAATAAAATAAGAATTTAAATTAAACACAAAGAAATTTGCAATAAAAAAGGTAATAGTAAAAATAATTACAAGAGCTATTAAAATTGGTATAAAAAACCGATCTTCAACTGTTTTATAAAACTTTTTCTTTTTACCGAAAATTATTAGCTTATACCTTCCTGTTGTAAATTTGGTGTCCTTTCTGATATAGAGAATAGATAGTAATATAACTGAAGCACCAGCAATTAAACCTGAAACAATGTATTGAATTGGTAAGGAAAAAAACTTATCAAACACTCTAAGATGCCCCGTACTGATATTTAAGCTATAAAATAGTAAAAAAATACCCATCAAACCTAATAAGAGGAAAAAATCAAACCCTCTTCTGACATTAATGCAGAAGTAGATTAAATAAATCCATACAAAAGAAATTAAAATAATAAGTGCCATCAATGAGTGAGTAATTAAAGCACTAATTAGGATTAATATAACCGGTATATATGTTTTAAAGATACCAGTAAAAATCTCTTTGCGACTTGGAGGCCTCTCTTTTATAAAAGCTTGTAATCTTATAAAAAGTAGAAGAAAAATCATAAGCCCTTGGATAAAAGTTAATCCCGAGGGCCAATATTGATACATCAAATAAGAAAACCCTAATGAAGTAAAGGTTAATATGTATACTCCAAAAATTGCTAAATTTTTGTTTTTAAATACACGCATTAGAAGACAATAGACAATTAAACTCGAAACTGGAAATGTGTAAAAAAGTGAAAACCTAGGTATATTTATTGCACTTATTCCTGAAAAGTATTGAAAAACTACGCTGAAAATGTGTAAACCCATTGCTCCAAAGTATTCTCCTGCAGGTAATTGGTAGGTTTCGGTAATCGACCTAATTATACTAATATGTAGCCACGGATCAAACCCAATAAAATAACCCCCCCTTGCGAAATCTGATAAGATAAACAGTAAAATAAAAATAATCAATAAAATCCCGTTTAAGGATAAACGATCCTTAATGTATTTTAAAATCGAGAAATCGTTGTAAAACCTCTCTTTATCTACATCGGTTTGTAATATTATAAAAGATGAGAGAGATTTATTTTTAATTTGAATAATAACCGTTGAACCAATTAGAATAATAAATAAAAAAAAAGTTATTGAGAGAAAAAATAATGGCGTTAATGGGATTTTTAAAGAATGGCCAATAAATCCTTCGAGAATATAGATTGATAAATTAGTAACAATAGTCAGGCTTAATCTCTCTACAGCATTTAGATTTTCGAATTTAAAAATGAAAAAATAAATAGGATACGAGGGTAATAACAATAAAATAAAAATTACGCTAACTAAATTCAAATCCTTAAATACATCTACCAAAATACCACTAATTTGAAGAAATACTGATGAAAACATTAAAAATGATAATACTATGAAAAAGAGATTAATTCTTAATCTAAAATATAATAGGATTTTATTTAGACTAATTTTAATAGCGCTCATATCTTCAATAATTCTTTTATTTCTTTAAATCTATATTATATCTATTGCTGTACCATTTGAAATAATCAGATAAACCTCGTTCCTGATCATATTCTGGTTTGAAATGTATTAAATCCAATGCTTTCGAGATATCAGCATAGCTGTGTAATATATCACCAGGTCTGGGATCTGAATAAATAATTTTTAGATTTTCTTTTTTCACTATTTTTAACATTAAAGTTGCCAAATCTGTTAGAGTTATTGGTGATCCCGCGCCTATGTTAATTATTTCTCCTGCTGCATTATGTTCCGCAGCTAAAAGATTCGCTTGAATTACATCCTTAATGTAAGTAAAATCCCTCGAAATTTTACCATCCCCAAATATTATTAGATCTTCATTTCTAATAATATTGCCTAACCAGATAGCAATAACTCCGCTATAAGGTGAATCTCTTTGCCTTGGTCCAAAAACATTAAAATATCTTAAAGAAATTGTTTTTAACCCATACACATGATGATACGCCTGCATGTAGGCTTCACAAGCTAATTTAGCAACGCCGTATGGAGATATTGGTATCCTTCGCATATCCTCTCGTTTAGGCAAGGTAGGTGTATCTCCATATACTGCTGAACTAGAAGCATAAATTACCTTATCTACATTCATTCGGCGAGCGGCGTTCAGTACGTTTAAAACACCATTTACATTGACATCATTACAATTCTCTGGCATTTTAACAGATTGAGGTACACTTGTAAACGCTGCTTGATGATACACTATATCAATATCTTTAAAGATATCTAATAGAAAGTTTAGATCACGGATATCTCCTTTATGGAATTCAAATTTTTTATTTTTAAATGCACGCTCTAGATTTTCTAGACTTCCACTAAAGAGATTGTCAATACCGATAACCTCTGCACCTTCTTCTAATAAACTATCAGTAAGGTTACTCCCAATAAAGCCTGCAGCTCCAGTGATTAAAATCCTCTTTTTGTTAAAATTCATGCTAGGTCAATAGTTCTTAACTATATTTTTTAATTATGTAATTTCACATATTTATTATAATTTAGTCAATTGAATTTTTTTCTGCCATTCGTAGGTTTTCTTTAATCCCTCATCAATATTTATTTGAGGATGATAATTTAAAATTTTTTTTGCTTTTTCTGTATTTGAATATGTTATATCTACATCCCCCTGTTGACTTTCTATATACTTAACTTTTTTAGATTTACCAGAAATTGAATACATCTTCTCAATAAGATCATTTACACTAATGGGGTTTGAATATCCTAAGTTAAAGACTTGCCCTGCGGATTCTGTTTTTTCAGCTGCTAAATATAATCCATTTATAATATCAGAAACATAAGTATAATCCCTTAATTGTGTTCCATCGCCATAAATCGTAATTTCTTTGTCTTGGAACATTAAGTTAAAGAATTTTCTAATAGCCATATCTGGGCGTCCTCTTGGACCATAAACAGTATAAAACCTTAGAGAAGAAACAAGTAAATTGTACTCTTTAAAATAATAATCACAATAAAGTTCGCCACATAATTTAGAAACTGCATAAGGAGAAATAGGATTTTTAGGATGATCCTCGTCTAGAGGAGTATATAGAGGATTACCATAGACAGAGGAAGACGAAGCATGAACAATCTTTCCAATATCTTTCTCAACTGCATAATCGAGAACATTCACGACACTTGTAATGTTATTTTGTGCAACTTCAGCAGCATTTTCAATTGAATATCTCACACCCGCTTGAGCCGCTAAATTAAAGATGATGTCAACATCCACCGTTATTTTATTAAAAATATCTTCCTTGGTGATATCTCCCCTGATTATGTGATAATCTTTTGCTTCACAATTTTTTATTGCGCTCTGGATATTTGCGTCTTTCCCTTCATAATAATCGTTGAAATTGTCAATAACTACTATAAAATTACCCTCCTTGAGTAACAATTCGACTAGATGTGATCCTATAAATCCCGCCCCACCAGTAATTAATATATTCTTATTTTTTATCATTCCTAAAATATCCTCTTTATTGTTTTCTTATCTTTCTTCGGTAAATAAAGTAGGCAAATTTTGGGTATGAAAAAGAAAGTCTTAAAATCAGCCTATAGAACTTATTATAGATGGAATCACCATAGTTATATTCTTTTATAGCTTTTTTTTGGATTAAATATGTATTTTGAATTGTCTCTTTTAAGTTAGTGATTTTAACCTGGGTTCCGCTTAAGCGGTATTTTATTAGAGGATTATCGAAATTCTTTAATTTCCAATCAATCCCTATTCTCAACCAATAATCATAATCTTGACAGACATTCCATTGTTCATCGTAATATCCTACTTCTTGAATTGCTTGCTTTCTTATAAGGACACTTGATTGGGCAATCGGATTTAATCGTGTGATCACTTTTCGTATTTCTAAATCGGACGAGGCATATTTTCTATACCCAATCTCCTTCGATTCTTCATTTATTACAATAATATCACTCCCTATTAACCCATATAAGGGATTTTCCTCTAAAAAAGTGACCTGTTTTTCTAATCTTTCAGGAGCAGAAACATCGTCACTATCTAAAATAGCATAATATTTTGCTTCTTTGGAACTAAATTGAAATCCTTTATTGCGAGTTTTTACAATTTTTAAATTTTCCTCATTTCTATAAGGTTTGATTCTTTCATCCTTAGAAGCATAAGTGCGAATAATATCCCAACTATCATCCGTAGAACAGTCATCAACGATGATATACTCAAAATTCTTATATGTTTGCTGTAAAACACTTTCTATCGTTTCCGGTAAATATTTAGATTTATTATAATTTGGTGTAAAAACCGTAACAAAGGGTAATTCTCGCATTTTCTTAATTTTCAAAGATTTTTTACTAATTTATTGTGTATAGTATATATCAATTCATTTACATGTCTCACACTTAATTTTAGCAAAACAAAATATCTTAGTAATAAATAGCGAAATCTGAACCAATTATAAACATAAAATTTCGCTCCAAATCTTAAAAACTCGCTTCGATATTTTTTAAATAAATACTTTGTACCATGAATTTTCTTCTTATAATTAAAACTTATTTGATTCTCGGAAGTGTGAGTGATAGCAAGTCGTTTGGGAACATAATCAAAATTACATCTCCTAGCAAGTCTTATTGATAAATCGTATTCTTGGCTTGATTTAAGATTTATATCGAATTTAGGTGTAAATTCTTTCTTGATTAGCATGCTATGTATTCCATAGATACAATATTGCCTGAGTAACTTTTTATATATGTTCCCTTTCAGGTGATTCTTCTTTAGCATATTTATATCTTTTCGTCTATATTCCATATCGCAACTTACTACCCCTAAATTTTCAACATTAGACACTTTAAATTTAGCTAATTGAAATTCAACTTTCTGTGGTAATATCTCATCATCATCATCTAAAAAATTTACATAATCTCCTGAGCAAATTGATAATCCCCTATTTCTGCTAAATACAGACCCTCGGTTGGTTGAGTTTTTAAAATATTTAATTCGATTATCTTGAAATTCATTTACCACGGCTGAAATATCTTGAGTTGAAAAGTCATCAATGATGATTATTTCAAGGTTCTTATATGTCTGATTTAAAGTCGAACCAATTGCTCTTTGAAGATATGTGGGACGATTATATGTCGGAATAATTATGGAAACTAAAGGGTTTATCATTTCAAATTTAATTTTATTTTGTTTTTAAATAATGATTTTTGAGTTTAAAATTTATTTTAAAGTGATTCCCTTTATGTGATTTATTTTGGATCTGTTTTTCTTTCTAATTTTAACCTAAGGTTTTTTTTTCTTATTACTTTTATACACTTAATCAAATTTACCGATTTATTAAGTTGAAAGAAGATAATTTTAATCAAGAAACCTTTTCAGATCATAGAACTCTTGTAAGGAGTTCATTCTACTCATTTTTGAGTATTTATGGGAACTTCTTTTTCAATTTAATAATTACATTTCTAATAGCGCGTCTAATCAGCCCTGAATCTTGGATAATTTTGATTATCGCTAATTCTTATATTCTTATTATAACTCTGATTTTAACATTTTTTCCCCCGGGTTTACAACAGACATTACGTTATTATGTTCCCCGGTACCAGTCATTGAATCAAACTCAAAATTTAAAATCTTTATTAAAATCAGCGTTCATTACAAAGATGCTCTTCTTAATTCCAATTTTCATAATCAGTTTATTAATTTTTAACTTTTTCCAAAACATATTTCTCCTTAATCTGAATCCCGAGGATATCAATTTATTATTCTTATTATCTCCGTTAATCATAATCAATGGTTTGGAACTATATTTAAATTCATTCAATGAAGGTTTAAATAACTTTAAGTTCATCTTTCTACTTTTAGTATTAAAAAATCTACTTTATATCGGACTTCTGATTTCTTTTTTCTTCATTACTGGCAATCTGGGATTGGAAAATATTGCGATTTTTAATGTGGTGTCATACGCAATAGCTTTTTTTATAAACCTGCTATTTGTCCTTAAGAAATATCTGAAAATAAAAATCGATAATAAAACACCAATTTTTCATAACGATGAGTTAATGAAAATTCTAAAATATGGCGCTCCTGTGAGAGGGGGTAGGTTCTTGTCTGATATTTGGGGAGAAATTCAAATACAGTCGATAGGTGCCCTTGAACCATTATTTACAACAGGCTTCTATTTAGCGAAAACTTATTTAGCAGTCTCGACAAACGCTCTAAATTCCTTTTCGTCCCCTCTAACAGTTTCCTTCTCTAGGTTCATGGCTAAAGATGAGAAAGAAAAAATAAAGGCTATATATAACCTAATTTTGAAATATTCGTTATTCACATTTTTATTATTAACAGGAATTTTGTTTCTTGCTACGGATTTCTTTTTATATATCTTAGGAGAAGATTATCTTCAATTTTCCATTATACTCAAAATTTACCTCTTCTCTTACTTATTTCTAAGTTTTGCGGCACCATTCGATGCCTTAATGCTAGCAGAACATAAACCGAAAATGATCCTCTATATACGGTTTTTAGGTTTAGTGCTTAGATTACCATTATTTTTATTCTTGTTAGTTTGGTTTGGGATAATACCTGCATTAATCGGTATTATAATCAGTAATTCAGTTTTTGGTTTTTTTTATCTATTCTTTACTATCAAATGGGGTAAGTTACATATAGAACTGAAACCATTAATTGTACTTTATATCACTTTTGCTCTTTCCTTAATTCTGGTTTTAATATTACAAATGTTATTCCTGGAAGAATTAGAAATACTACTATTCGATTTTCTACATCTAAGTATCCTCAAGAATTTCTATCCATTATCAATACTTACTTTCTTCTGTATTTTTGCTTTTTTGAATTTAATATTAAAAATTATTACTATTCAAGATATCGAAAATTTAAGAAGCATTTTTCATAAACAGAAACTCTTAAACAAGGTTCTCTTAAAAATATTAAATATACTAAAAAGAATCCATGGATAAGCAGTATTGTAATTTATTTTCTTATCTTAAGGTATGAAATTAGATATTTGTATAATTTTATTATATAAAAGTGGAATGATATGAAAGAACTGTATTTTTGACCTCTTCTGAGAAAAAATTTAGCAAGTATCATTTTAGAATTAATTAAAAGAAAATCTTTCATTCCTATTCTTTTTTTTTGATATAAAGATTTATTATATTCCAATTTTTTAGCCTTTAGGGGAACATTTTGGGACTTTGCGATCTTTTTGAAGTCTTCTGTTTCGCTATAAAATAAGTGAGAGTATTTATTAAAAGTTTGTTCACCCCTCTTAGTTCTTATAATTATATTCGAATTTCCGTCTTTATTAGCTTTTCCTGCAATATAACAGTCTCCAAAAGAAATATCAGATAAATTATTCAACTTATCGTAACAATACAAACACCGATTTAATATAAAGTATCTCTTGCAGAATATTCTAAAATCTCTCTTTAAGATAGATTTTCTTCCAGTGTTAAACTCTATTTTAGAATGCCCGGGCCAACCATATTTTTCTTTAGATCGATACTGAAATTCCTGTATTTTGCTGTTTTTAGTTTCATAAAGCTGCTTAATATAGTATATAAAATTAAAATTTAGCGTTCCATCGCAAAATAAACCTAAAAACAAAAGATTTTCTTTAATATCTAAATTCTTATGACTAAGAAATTTTTTTATGCTATGAAATTGGCAAGGAGTTCCTACAATTATATACTTTTTACTAGGATACTTTTTAATTTTTTTTAAAATATAAAAAATTGACGCAGGTAAATATTTCGAACCTGCTGAACTTATTAAATCATCAGGATTATTAATTAAATCTAGTCTAACTGGTTCTCCATCGAAATCCTTGAATTTTAGAACAAATGCTCCGTCATATTCTTTAGATTTTAACAATTCATAAATAAGATTTGTAACTACGCCCCCACTTGTAGAATTTTTCCTAATTAGTTCATTTTTGCTGTAAGTTGTATAGCATGCTCTTATTTTTTGTTTTTCATAATCTAAATAGGTCTCGTTTTTGCTTATTTTTAAGGGGTTTAAATCTACTCCTGGACAAACGCTTAAACAAATTCCACAATTAGTGCATAATCCTAAATTTACTTCTGGTAAAAATTGACCCTTTTCTAACTTCATTTTAATTGCATTTACGGGGCACACCGCTACACATGCTTCACATGATAAACAAAAATCTAATTGCTTTGTCTTTATTACATTCTTATCCTTTATATCGTGTAAAGAGTCGAAACAAGATTGTGAATTATTTAAAATATTTGTTAAATTAGCAGAAATTATGTTTTTTTCCAAAGCAAAATCACGAGTCATCTTTTCTAATTTATTTTCAAGCTCTCTTGTATCTATTTTCTGTCTTATATCAAAATAATATTCAAACTGATTAAAGGCATCCATTAACTCTTTATATTTATGAGCCCATCCGATCACGAAAGATGGTACTTCAAGCCTATAGGAATTTACAATTGAATGGTAACGAGAAGCAATTACAAAATCAAACTGCTTTATTATGTTTTCCAATTCAAAAACATTATAATTATCTTTCAAAAAAATAACTTTATCGTTATCTATAACAGTATGTTTAATTTTCTCACAGATTTTGAAATCTTCTGACGAATGTGCTAAAATATAAATGTACTTACCACTTTTAATCAAACTGTTAATTACCTTTGAGTAGAGATTTAAAAATTCATCTTCTTTAATCCTCATGGAGATTTTATTGTTAGGAATTATTCCAACGGAGTTTGAATTAATATGAACTTTTCTTAAATCTGGTAATCTCTTGTAAATATTTCTTAAGTCGTATTCCTTGTTTTTAAGAACAATATCGTAAGATTTTGAAAGATGTTTGTTAGAGATTTGCGCCATAAACTTCAATCCATCATCCTCTCTAACAAATATTTCTTGAGGATATGTTAAAAATGATCTCGTTAGCGTAAAGAAAAATAATCTATTTAATAAAGAGAAATTAAACGGGCCAATTGATTGAGGAAAGATATAATAATCAATTTGATACCTCTCTGCTATCATAATATCTAAAATTGAAGCAACCCATGTTTGTCCCATCTCCGAAGAAAAACTATATCCACTTACATCAATAATCATTAAAGTATTTTTAAGGATTTTCGTTATTGAGTTTTCATGTTTTCTATATTTTGAATAAAACTTAAATAAATGGCTATTAAGAGGGTTTAGTAGTTTAAATCTTAACTCGTATGTCCACGGTAATGTTCTAAACGCAAAATTATTATCATCAACATCATTATAATCGGAATCTAATAAGAGATATATGCTCTTCTTTGGAAATCTTCTTTTTATCTGATCTACTGCGGTAAAACTCATTGCTTGAGCTCCTTTATTAAAGAAGCTCCCGCCTACAATTAAAATATTCTGCCTTTCCCGAAATCCCACTTTGAGATTTCTCTTAGATAAAATCTTATTAATAGGTGTTTCAATAATTAATAATAAAGGTAATACTATTTGTCCAATCCTTTTGATATTCATATTTTAATATGATAAGATAATTATCTTCTTGAAAGTAAGCGTTTAGTATTTTTAAGAATATATAACCAAACGCATAACAACAGTGAAATAAATAATTTATTTAATATAATATAGGAAGCGCCATGCTCTCGACCTAATAAAGCAATCGGACATTCCTTAATTCTGTGATTACGTAATACTGCCGATAAAATTAACTCAGTGGTAAAGGCATATCCATGAAATCGAGTATCTTCAAACATCTTAATTGTCTTTCTATGAAACGCTCGAAAACCTCCCTGATTATTTTTAACTTTTTGACCAAAGAAAATTCGTATTACCACTTCTAATACTGCCTCTCCAATCCTTGTTGACAATGGTAACTTATAGTTATACGTTCCCTTGTATCTAGATCCTATTGTAATATCTGCTTGCCCATCAAAAATAGGTTTGACTAAATTATGTAAATCACTTGCTTGATGTTGGCCATCTGAGTCCATTGTTATGAAAATTTTCCCCTTACTATAACGAATTCCGGTCAACAATGCTGCACCATAGCCTGAATTAACTTTATGCTCGATAATATGAATTTTTCCTTTATAATTTGCCTTGTTAATCTCTTCCAGACTATTGTCCGTCGAATGGTCATCCACTATAATGATTTCTATTGATTTATGTATTGGAAGGGATTGAATTAGCTTCAAAATCGTCCTTGCTTCATTATATACTGGTAGAATTATAGATAAATGGAGCGAATTATCATCAATGCTTTCTTGTTCATCAAGTGATTGATATAGTTCTTGAAAATCATAATCCGTTTTATAATGGTTATGCTTAAGTGTTTCTATAAGAGAGCAGGAATTTTTTTTAAAAGTAAGAGTTTTCAATTTCAAAGCTCCCTTATTTAAGATTAGTTAATTATTTGTAAGTAAGTTAATAAAAATATTTGGCGTATTTAATTTAAATTTATTGAATTGATATTTACTCTAAAGAACATCGAGTTATTCAGCTATCTAATTAAATTAGGGAACAAAAATTATGCGGTCTACTTTTGGGACAATACTTTCGATGCTCTTTTGCTTTCTATATATAGGAAGCTTTTTTATAAAATAGAATCGCTTCATCACCCACTTGTTATAGTACGGACTATTGATTCTCTGAAGGGTATAGTATGCTACGCATAGCAATAGGCTTAGTATCAATTTTGAAAGCACAATCTTTGATTTGCCGTGCTCACGATCAACTAAATGGATAGGACATTCCTTTATTTTAAATTTTGCTAACGAAGCTTTAAAGAGTAACTCAGTAGTAAAGGCGTAATCCATAAACTTCATGTCTTTAAAAATCTTTAATGTCTTCTTATGAAAAGCTCGAAATCCTCCCTGATTATTCGCAACTTTTTGGCCAAAAAAAATGAACATAAATTTTTCTATAATAGCTTCACCTAATCTTGTTGATACTGGCAAACGATAATTGTAAGTGCCATAATAGCGTGAACCGATAGTAATATCTGCCTCCTTCTTAAAAATGGGGTTGATTAGATAAAAAATATCTTCTGGACGATGTTGACCATCTGAATCCATCGTTACTACAACATAACCTGTAGCATGGTTAATTCCTGTAAGAAGTGCACTACCATATCCTTGGTTATTCTCGTGCTTTATCACCTTTATCCTTTTTACATTTTTTGCTTTCTTTATCTCATCTAAGCTATTATCAGTAGAGCGATCATCAACTAAAATTATTTCTATTGATTTATTATTCGGTAATTGCTCTAAAACTTTCCTTATTGTTTTTTCCTCGTTATATACTGGGATCACAATCGAT
>JABXKD010000042.1 GCA_013375475.1 Promethearchaeota archaeon | reverse complement strand
TATTGAAAAATTAAGAAAAAAAATAAAAAGGTGTAGAAGGGTCAGAGGGTTAAAAACAGAGTAAAGAAGAATATTAGGAGTTTGACCCTTCTACTTATTATAGATTAGGATTTTGTATAATATCATTTATTTTTATTGTAGGAAATGATAGAGTGTATTTACTATTAAGAAATTGAGATTATATCTTTGAAGCTTTGTTAGGTGTAGTAGACTGATGCTCAATAGAGAGCGCTATAATCTTTTAACGGGATTAGTTATTATTAAAACCAATATCTCATTTAGCCTACTTATTATTGATATAATACTAATTCTGCAAATTAATAATGTTATTGAAATAGGTTATATAGTAAATCTTTTGTTAATTAATTGTTTGATATCATTAGAATTGGGTAGGATAATGACAATGGTAATTTCAGGAACTCTAACCATAAGAATTAGGAAAATTGATATCAAGATAAAAGCAGTTATGTTAGCCTCTTTGTTTATTGGAATAGCACTTAGCACCATATTTCTAATTAGACTATTTATTTTTGCTTGGTTTGTCCCATCATATAGTTTTGCTTGTACCTCGTTGATTACTAATTTTTTTCCTAAAAATGAATAAAATTTATATAAAAATGTCATAATATTTTATTAGATATTAATTTTAAAATATTCAAAATTAATAGAGGGATTTCTACTAAAATGTTGGAATCTAATTCGAATGTGCCAAAATCTATTGAAAAATTAATGGCAGTATATGAAAAATATGAAACAAAAACTAGAAAGAAAAAGTTTTGGACAGATCCAATTACATCTTTTCATAAGGACTATTTCTATACCAAATACAAAACAAATTACTACAGACTTTCTAATTTACTTTTAATTATAAGCATTTTACTATACGCATTGTATTTTGTGGGCTTCAGTATTGAAGCATATGTACTTAATATTCCCGGACGTAGTGGTGAATTAATTTACCGTATAATTCTTTTTGCTATACCGGTAGGACTCATTCTCCTTCTTATCTTTTTAGTTGCGAAAGACTTAAACAAATGGAACTGGGTCTCTTATGCTATTTGGCCTTCTATCTTAATGGCAGCTTTATTTACTGTTATTACTTTTTTTAGAACATTTATAGGACAGGAAGAATTGAGTTTTAACACAATTTATACCGCCGCAGGAATAGGATGGGCTCCAGCTTGCATAACATTTTATGTTACATATAAACATCATAAATATATTACTGATTATGGGGGGATACATCTATTTCTCGGATGGATGTACAGACTCAGCAAAAATCACGGAGATTTTAGAGCTCTAAGAACCTCTTTTGAAAAATTCTTAATTGATTTTGATAGCTGGCTTAACAACACTTTAGGATTGATAATAAGAGAGAGATGGCGGATTTCAGAAGGATTTTCTCTAAATGCTATTTCCAATGAAAAATTTGTCGATAACATTAGCATAGTGTATAGGACTGAAATCGAAAATGCGGCCTCAGGATTATTGGTAGAGGATATTTTGAAGACTAAACCCTTTGAAAGTATTCACGAATCAGAAAGAAAAATCTCAAAACTTAGTAGAATCAATTTAAGAACTCTTAGTTATGAACTCGCATTGGATCAACTTCCCAAGCTTGTTGACCTCATTAAAAAACTCTCATCAAAAGATTTGGAAGTACAATACTACTCTTTTAAACAAAAATTTAACAAATATAAATCAAAATTCTTTTCCTTCTTTGTCTTCTTAGTTGGTACTCTATTCCCGATTATACTTCCACTTTTCTAAAAAAAAAAAATTATTTCTTCTTTTTTTATTGTTTAGATTAACGAAAAATGGTGGTTATATAATTATAAAGACCCCGTACCAAACCTAAAATTAGAGTAAAAGAAGGTTTATTCATCATCCTCAAATTAATCAAGGTCAACGACTATCTTTTTTTTCTGTGGAACAGAAAAGATTTAATAATAAATACTTACATTGGTTAAATAAACTTAGAAATGGCTATGAAACTATAGTTGGTGAGAGAGGAAGTAGATTATCAGAAGGTCAAAAACAATTAATTGCTTTCGCGAGAGCATTAATCGCAAATCCTCCTATCTTGATATTAGCCGAAGCTACGTCCTCAATTGATCCTTATGGCGAACTTTTAATCCAAGAAGCTTTAGAAACTTTAATGAGGGGGCGTACGAGTATTTCAATAGCTCATAGATTATCAACAATCATAAATTCAGACCGCATAGTAGTGTTGGATAAAGGGCAAATCATTGAACAGGGATCACATCAAGAATTAGTAGAAAAGGATGGCTTTTACAATCACTTGTACAAGATGCAATTTAAAGATCCTTTCAAAAAATAATAACCTAGTATAATATTTTTAGTAAAAATTAAAAAAAATATGAATTTTTATTTAGAACTCCGCTTATTTAGAATGAATCCGTACACATGAGCGATTCCAGCGGCAATCAAAGTAATGAGAAACGCATTGTTTTAAAATTTCAACTTCTGATTCTCTTTTTTGAAAGGATAAAAGCAAAAATTATCAGAAATATACCTAAAATAAGAAAACTCATGGAATTGAAAGCTTCAACGGCTTCAGCTCTCCAAAAAATGTCGTTATCTACTAAACCGGGTCTAAATCCTTGAATGTAATGAAAATTAATTTCGCTTATAAAAGACAGCGTAATTAGTAAAATCCCTGTATATAATATAACTTGTTCAGCAGGACTAAACTTTTTCATTTTGATCCTTATCTTTATTCAATAATTATTTTTCTTTAGTTTAATTCCTTATTCATGGTTTAAAAAAAGGAGAAAAAAAATTTAATATTAAAAAATTTGTTGATTAATTATTTTCTGGCTTTAATTACAGTATATACTATATCTGCAGTAATTACAATCATAGCAATTATTGTGGTGGTTGCAATTGTGATATTAGAACCGAATTGTTTGAGGAATATCCCAAGAATCGCCCATAATACTACTAAGCTATAAGCGTAATCTTTTCTTATATACAAAATTGTAATTGTTATTAATATTGCAACGGAAATAACTGTTATTGTTAAGATCTCAGCTAAAATACCCTCATGTTCTACACCCGCGCTAACTAAAACCGCGGTAACATTTGCTATAGTGGCAACTGTTATCCATCCAAGATAAATACTGAAAGGTATTTGAACAAACCATTTCTCGCGCGTGCTGACTTTTACTTTGCCAATTTCAAGTCTCAGGTAAATTCCGATTAATGAAAGTAATATAACGATCATTGCTATTATTGATAGATATATTAAGCCATAATGCCAGAAGAGAATCCATGTAGTATTGGCTAAATTGCTAAAAATGAATAGATAACTTACTTTTTCGAAAAAAGGCATTTCAACATTATCTTGCTTGAATACATCGCGAATCTGATATATTACAAATATACCTAGAAAAATGTAAATGACTCCCCATATGCTAAAAGTAATACCAGCCGGGACAAATAAATTAGGATACAAATCAGAAATATATCCCGTATCACCTAGACCTAAAGGTATTGTGGCGGCAGCATAATTGATTATCACTGTTACAACAAATGAAATCAGATTTAAAGCTTGTAGAACTAATTTTTTCTTATCTTTCGTCATTTTCATCAAAAATTTTTATTTCTTCATAATTAGGATTTACTTATTAAAATTAAAGTATTTTGAGTATATTTTACTTATGTTTATAAATTAAATACTGAAGAATTTAGGTTATTATAAAATATTGTAAGGATGGTAGAATAAAATAATAAAATATTAAATTTTTAACCTAAAAATTAATTGTTATTTGGCAATAATTCTTCTCTTCTACGACGGTAATATAAAATGGGGTTATCACCTTGAAAAAGTTTTTCTCCCATTTTTAATTGAGTTTTAGTTGGTTGTTGCGTTAAGACAACATTTCTATCTTGATGAAGAATAATGATATTAAATTTATTAGCCAGCCAATTAATAAAAGATTTGAGGATTGGGATTCTTAGGAACTTCTGGTAAAATCTCATATAAAATTTCGTATGATTTTGGTCGATTGGAACAAAAGCTATAAATATTCGAACTTTATCACCAAGATAATTCTGCCAGATATGTGGAAATTTGAAGTGCAAGTGAAATACTTTCATATCATCAGTAAATTCTTCAGGTTTTAGGTTTCTGGTATTTCCGTCATCTTTTTGGTTGTATACCCAGAATTTAAATTCATTTCCATCTTTTGAGGGCTCAACCAAAGGTCCGTGAACAAGAGTTTGATTTCCTCGACCAATTGTATTATGATGAACAAAGGGTAAATGAACAACGTCAAGTTGATTTTCTATCGCTCGTGAATAATGAACTGGCCATAGTTCTGTATGCGTTTTATAAGAAAATTTTTTATCAATATCTTGAAAAAACGGTACTGGGGGATATTCCGCTTGAATTTCTCCCCACCATAACCAAACGAAATCGTGCTTTTCTGTAGTAGGGTAAGATATAACTTTAAACTGTTCTGGTACTGGAGTATTTTTACCATTTGCAGGTATTAAAGTGCACTGCCCTAAGCTATCGTATCTTAAACCATGAAATGGGCATTCTATTTTATCCCGATTATCACATAATTTACCGATACTAAGCGCTGCACCTCGATGAGCACATTTGTCTCTCAAACATACTATTTCTCCATTTTTGTCCCGCCAAAATACCAATTTTTCTCCAAGTCTAGTTACTCCAATTAATTTACTTTTTGGAACTTCTTTAGATTCTAACACAGCGTACCATTGATTCCTGATCATATTTATCAATAATTAAAATTTAAGCAAATTTAAGTTTCTACATTTAATAATTCATTACCAAGTTCTTTATAAAAAGAAGAGTCCCTACTTTCATTTTTGAAATGTAATTTAAAAATGTTAAAAAATATAAAAAAAATTGAAGAATATTTATTTAGAAGATCGTCTATTTCGAAAAAATACATATATGTGAGCAATAGCAGCGGCAATGAACGCGATGAGGAACAAAATTATCGGTATCCAAAGAAATTCTAATCTTAATAAATTAGCTATATCTCGGCCAAAACCAAACGGTAATGGAACATATATGAAAATCATAAATACGAAATAAGCTATTACAATTGACCATCGTAACCAATTTGGCAATCCCAATCCGTGGATGTACGTAAAAATGAGCATTGCAAGAAATCCAAGCAAAAACATGGCCCACATAGGGTTTGAACCAAAATCGATCCACTGAGCAACTGCTACAATAGTTGCGTGTACAGAAACGTAAGTTTCTACTATTAATACCCACCACTTATTCAAGTGTAAGCGAGTGTAAGCAAGGACCATCTGTATAAATAAAAGTGCCATGAAGAAGAATCCACTGAGCAGCGCTGGAGAAGAATCCATTGGATGGAACCAAAATGTATATACTAACGCCCAACTAAAGATAAGCTGATGGCTCTTCATAAACGTATTAGCAACTTCAGGTCGCATTAATTTGCCTCCCTTTATGCCAAAAAATATTCCGCGCTTTGGATTCTGCATTACTAAGAGGATCGAAAGCATTACAATTACACTTCCCTGGCTCGTAAAGATGGGAACATCTTGAGCAAGTCCATCGTACCATAAATGCGTTTGGAGTAAGTGGAGCAATGTAAATCCAACCAATATAAATGCCATTACCCATGTGTATGTAAGCAATTTCTTACTATCGAGCTTTTTACCGTGGTAATTCTTATGTGCCCAAATAATTACAAGCCAAACTGAAAGTTGGTGTGCTCCATAAAAAGTCCAGGTGATTATCATTGTTAAAGCGCTTCGGACATTTAGTTTCCAATAATAGTCTTCGGGGCCTGTATCGGGATTCAATGGTGGGAAATTAACACGTAATAATGGTTCAAGCAGAAATATTAGAATTACTTCTACTACCGCGAAAATTAGTAGTGCTAACCAGATTTTGAAAGCGGGTGTTTTCACTATAGAAAAATCTTTATTTTCGTTTTCCATAAAAATAGATATTGCGAGTTAAATTAAAATTTTTATCACATAATCTATAAAAAAAACTAAATAGGATCTAAATTATGAAAATTATTTTTTTTCCTAATTTATTATTAAAAGGTTTTAGTTGCATTTACTAAAGCTTTTACATTATCAATTGGAGTATCAGTGGTAATTTCACATCCTGGTGCTACCATGTAACGAGGATTTCCGCTACTAGCTTTTATCGCCTTTTCCACGGCATCTTCAATTTCACTAGGATTTCCAAATGGAAGTAATCTAACATGATCAATATTACCTGCTACACCAATTTTATTATCTAAGAGGTTTTGGGTTTTTGATATGTCTACATATGGTCCGATATTTATGGTGTTTAGATTTTGAATCTGTATTAAGTCCTGAGCGATTTCATTTAAACGCATAGTCATTTTTCCGCACATGTGAAGAACATTATAGTCGAATATATCAAAAAGATCTGGTAAGTAATCTAAGCTATATTCCTTAATGTATTCCGATTTTAACATTTGGAAATCATGTTCGCAGGCAACAAAAATCGTTGCACCAGCTCCTTTTAGCTCTTTTATGTACTCTTTTATAACCATAACACTGTATTCAACTAGTTTACGAGTAAACTCTTGATTTTTCATCATTTTTTTTATTAAGAGTTCATAAGGCATTAATTGAAAGCTAAAAGTTATCGGTCCCGTCATGAAAGCGGCTATTGGAACATCAGCTTCCTTTGCGAGTATATTTGTTCCGTCGATCATAACTCTTGAGCTTTCGGTTTCCATAAAGTCTGGTACTTCCAATTTTTCTAAATCGTTTTCTGACTTAATAGGGTGTTTAGTAATCCAAGGATTTTTATCGGATGGATATGATACCGTTGCTCCACAAGCCTCAGCAATTGGCCAGCTTGGTTCTACTTGTATTGATGTTATATCATATCTATATAATTTCAAAGCCTTCAAATGAGCATCTGCTGCTTTCTCAGCATTTTGATACATCACATTGTAAGTTAATTTATTTATAATGCCTGCGTGATCACCAATTTGAGGAAATACGGGAGGTCTATCGACGGATCGACCTCTCAATGACGCATAAATACGATCAAATGAATCCATTAGGTAGTTTGAATATTTTAATTATAATTTAATAATACTCAGTCTAATATAATGTAATAAATAAATTTAATACTATTTCAAGCCTTTTCAATCTGAAGATGCCGTTTGCCCAAATTCAATACGATGATATTTATTTTGATCGTAAAGTACAAGAGATGTGTGTTTCACCTGGTTTTAAATGCCCTTTTTATGGGCATTCATGGAGTTGCCCTCCTAATTCACCATATCTCGAAAAAGCCTTATCAACATATACAGAATTTTATTTAATTTATTCAATGTTTGATCTAGAATCCTATATTAAAAAAGAAAAGGAACGAACAAATAGGTCAGAATTTTTTATTAAAAACACTTTCCTACTAACAAAAAGTTTTGAATCAGATGACTTGGAAAATGAATTTATAAAATTTTTGGCACAATATAATAAGGATTATAAGAAAAAACTTCTATTGTATGATGGGACGTGCAGGTACTGTAAAATTCAAAAGGCAGGGGCTTGTACTTTTGATTCTGGAGAACCCTGCCGCTTTCCACACGAAATGAGATATTCCATGGAAGCCATCGGAATTGAAGTAATACAAACGGTTCGGGATCTTAAAGATAAGCTAAAAATTGAATATCCCTCAAATAAGTATTCTTATAGATTCGGTTTAGCGTGTTTTAAATAAAAAAAAAGAATTTTGGTTAATTAATATTTTCCATACTTCATTACTGTTTCAGTCATCGCTTTTACATTTTCTACTTTCGCATCTCCCATACCATTGAACTCAGAGGAAACAATAAAAGTTCCTCCTGTTTTCATATTGTCGATAAGATGTTCTGTGTGTTGTTTCACTTTTTCAGGCGTTCCGCTAATTAGAAGGCTAGATGGTATACCTCCTGCAAGACAATATTTATCTCCTAGCACTTCCCTGGCTTTAACGACGTCTGTTTTATCAAACCACATAATAACTTTTCCTGCTGGGAGTTCCTTTAAAATTTCAAGCAGGTGATCGCTTCGACCTTGGAAGCTCATGAGGGGAGTAAAGTCGGCTTCAACCAATTCGTTGACAATCTGTTTTATATATGGAAAATGGAATTCTTTAAACTTTTCAGGCGACAAGTAGGTGTTATACCATATTGGACAGAAAACTCTGCGAGATCCTGTTACGTCTAATGAAATTTTTCCAGTCATTTTCCCTACTGCTGCTAATACCGGAGCCAAACCTTCACAAGCTTTTTTGACTTTCTCTGGATGTCTATATAAATCTAATGATAAAACATCAAAATCTCGATAGAATGCACCTATAAAATCTAAAGGATTTGGGGCTAGGGCGTAATAATACGGGAGCCATGCCTCAGCTTTCAATTTTCCCGCCATTTCCATTAAAAATCCTGGAAACTTACCAACTTCCATTCCAAATTTTATAAGTGATCCTATGGCTGTCGGTGAACTTTTGTCTGCAAGGTTCTTATAAGCTCTTGGTATTATGGTCTCCATCATAAAATCAAAGGGTTTCTCTATTAAGAAGTCCCATTCATCCTCGTTCATAACTGGCTTTTCTATTACGAATTGCGATTCAACATTCGCACCCACTTCCCTACCTGGATTTGAAGAGTACACATCAGCTAGGATGTCATGTGATGCCCCACCACCTAATACCGAATTGACTGCAACTAAAATTGCCAAATCGGCATCAAAAGCCGCTAAGGCCAATCCAAGAGGGACACTCTCAAATGAACGATGGTGACTAACTGCATCCCAGTTAAAATCTTTTGCAAACTTCACTCCCATTTCAATATATTTATTATTGTCGTACCATACATCTTCATAGCTGAAGCCAGCATATTTTGCTGGGAAGAAAGTAGTCGCTATACCAATTGGTATTCGATCAGGTGTTTTAACAGCAGCAGCATCCTCCATTCTTTGAATCTTAGCTTTTCGAATTTCATCTGCATTTTCCATTCTTCTATGCACCTCCTACCCAATTTTTAATAATTTTCACGCCATCAATCGCATCATTGACCCAAGCATCTGCTCCTACATGCTTGCAAACTTCGTCATCAGTTCTTTCTCCTCCAAGGATTACTTTTACCTTATCTCTCAGATTAGCAGCAACGATAGCTTCTACACTCCTTTTCATAGGTTCTATTGATAATGTTAGCAATCCACTCATTCCAACAACTGGTGGGTTATGTTCCTTAATCGCATCAACAAATTTTTGAGCTGGTACGTCTACACCTAAATCAATAACTTCAAAACCTTCAGCTTTTAGAAAATTTATAGCTATATCCTTTCCTATATTGTGAATATCCCCCTCTACAGTTCCGATTACAACTTTCCCTAAACTTTTTGTGGCAGAACCGGCTAATTTAGGCATTAGAATCTCCATCGCTTCATTGAAAATCTCTCCTGCCATGATAAGATCCGTTAAAAAAATAGTATCACCGGAACCTTTTCCAATTTCAGCCATCCCCAGTCTGCATGCCTCCAAAATACTTATAGGATCCTCACCAGCATCAAGTTTTTCTTTTACCAATTTTAGAACTTTTTCTTCTTCTAATTCTGTAATTGCTTCAGAAATTTCATTCATTTTCATTTACCTCTTTTTTAAAGATATTAAAATAAATTACATTATACAAAACCTATTATTTAGGATTTAAACATTACTCTCATAATCCATAACTAGGAAACCTATCCTAGATTAACATATTATAATCCTTACTATTATATCAAGAAAGACAAGGCTTTGAGCTAATACGATAAAGAAATTATGATTTCTAAATTATTATTATTTGAATTTATGGAGGAACTTAGCAATATTTTCCATCATATTTCTAGCTTCTTCCAATATTTCGTCATAGATGGGGCTGAATTTCTCTTCAAAAATTGACTCGAACTCCAGTAAACTCTGAGTAACATTAATTAATTCCTCTCGATTATAAACCCATCCCCCAAACGCATCAAACAAGTTGTCAAAAGTCTTAAGGGTTTGTAGTAACATTGGCTCTTCATTTTCTTTAGAAGTGTCTTTTATACTTACTATCAACCACCCAAGACGCCACATAAACAAAAGTCCTGTTGTTACATCGTTACTTTGCTCTAAAGTAAAACTTTCATAATAATGATCTTCTATCCATTGATTATCCTCCAATTTTTTATAAATAGTGTTGCCAACCCAATTGATGTAATCTAAAAGATGTAGGAAGCTTTCAGTATTACTGTTGTTTGCTTTTTTAACAAACAATTGAAGTTCCGGATAGACAATTTTAGGAGAAGTTCCACCATATACCCAAGACCCTAAAGCATTAAAAACATTTATTGCGTCTTCAAACAAAGCCTCAATTTCTTTATCGTTATGATCCTGTAAATAGGAGTATATCCCAACAATAATTTTACTTTGATAGCTCATATAGAGGCGTCCTTTGGACTTTAGTTTCATTTCGTCTTGAAATTTCGAATTAGTTTTGTCGGGATAAATAATTCTCTTCACTTCCTTTAGAAATTCAGTCTCCCGTTGGTTTTACAGTATAATCCTCTAATATTAAAACTGAAGTCCGAGTAGGGGCTCTAGTTTTATGCATTATTCCTTTTGGAACGGTAAAACCTTGTTTTGGTTCTAATTTAATTATTTTTTCCTCCAAATCAATTAAAAGGAGTCCTTCGATAACAAAAAAGAATTCATCCTCTTTATCGTGCTTATGCCAATGAAATTCCCCTTCGATCACTGCCAATCTAATAACCGAATTGTTCACAGTGCAAAGAGACAAGTTCTGCCATTTCTTGGTGCTTTGTTCTATTAATTTTGGTATGTCAATAATTTCCAGGGGTTTAAATTTAACCTCAAGGTCAATTGAATATTTGTTATTGTTACTCATTTTTCATTCTCTTAGTTATTGTAAGTAAATTTATTGTATAATTATGGTATAATGCTCAAAAATCAATAAATATTTATATATCAGTTAAGTCATGTAAATTATGACTAAACAGTCCAAATGTTTATAAATTATCTAAATTACAAATAATATGAGTGTAAAGAAGATGACATCTAAAAGGCCTAGGTGTGAAAGCTGTGGGGCGAAAATCTATCCTAAGGTTAATCCGTTTATAAAGGCTAATTTTTTGTTTGGAGACCTTCCATCGTATTGTCCAAATTGTGGAAAGGAAATCAGTAATGAGAGAAACGCACAAGTAGCGAAATATAACACATATTTTTATGGATTATGGTGTATCGGGTTTATTTCATTTATAATTATTGTGGTAATTATTTTGTTTTCGATATCTTAGATCTCATTAAAGAGAAAAAAAAATTAGTGATATATATTTAGATCTTAGAGATGTGAGTTAAGCCAATTAATTACATCTTTAAACACTTCGTCTCGATTAATTTCGTTAAAAATTTCGTGTCGAGCATCTTGGTAAAATTTGTAGGTCACATCTTTAATACCGTATTTTTTAAGTCTATTAATCATAGCGTTAACTCCCTTAGTCTTGTTACCTATAACACATAAAGAACCCGAGATGAAATGGATAGGTAATTCTTTTGGAATTTTTTGTTCTTGTTTCGAATCATAAATTTTCTCAAAACCGTGAAGGAACTCTAGCCAAAGACTGGCGGGGCTCACAAAACCACACCAAGGATCGTCAATATACTTCTGAACTTCCTCCTTATCTCTGCTAAGCCACTCAAATCCGGTTGCTCCTTCTTCAGCATCCCAATCGTGGTTGTTAGATTTAAAATTCATGTCATACATTTTTTGACTTGGTTCAGTAGGATCTAATTTCTTAATTTCAAATTTAAGTAAGAGTTTACCGGCTATGATTACTGAGTTCCTTACTTTTCCGTTTGTTCCACTTAAAATCACACCTTTAAGTTCATTTCCCCAGTCCTGAATATAATCTTGTGATAAAAATGCACCCCAAGAATGTCCTATTAAGAAGATCGGTAGATCAGGCTGTTCTTTCTTAATGATGTTTGTTAATTCGCGAAGATCGTTTACTACTCCTCTCCATCCATTAGGACCTAATACTCCAGCGTTCCCCGCTAAAGTTTTTTCAGTCAAATCACCCGCTGTCCTTCCATGACCGCGTGCGTCGTTAGCGTAACACACATAACCATCGTTGCATAAAACTTCAGCCACCCGAGCGTATCGTTTAGCATGCTCTGCTAAACCGTGGACGATTTGGACAACTGCTTTAGGGGGAATATCCGGTTCCCATTTGTATACGAATATTTCAATATCGTCCTTATCTTTAAAAGTAAAAGTAGAAGCTTTCATAATTTATAACTTAATTATATTTTTTTAAGAATTAAGTAATTTATATTGAGTTTTGTTTATAATGTTACTATTTTTGGGTTTAATTAAATTAGGAAAAATATTTTTATCCTCTAATAAATCTGAATATTTCATTAAATGTAATTTTCGATTTTTCTCACTTAAACCATTAATATATTTTTCTTTGATCCTGTAATCAGAATATCTTCCCTCTGGAGGTTCTCGTAGCCATTTTTTAGATGTGAATTTTAATCCCAAAAACAGCATCAGTAAAAGAAGCATTATTGAATTATGGTATGAATACCGAGGAGAATAAGATGTAAAAACGGGATTTATCATGGGTATATTGCTATATTGGAAAATCAAAAAAAGTATAACACAAAAAAGTACAGCTATATTACCAATTTTACTAACTCTTGTTTTTCTGTATCTTGCACCCCAATATTTTCCGTGATATCCATCAGTTTTATTGCAATATATATTAATGAAACGAGCGTACTTTTTTCTGCTGAAAGGATTTTTTCCCCACATTATTCCATCACCACAAGCAATAGTATCAAATAGAAAGTGACCAAAATAAATACCTATAACAGGTACTACAGATATTAGAGGATCTGAACCCCTGAAAACATTCATAATAAACAAGATAATAAAAGGAGTATATAAAAGGGGATAATGAGCTACAGAACTAAAATGGTGTTGAAATTCCGTGTCGAGCTTAAATTTTCCTCTCTTCTTAAGATAAAATACAATTGCATCAAAATCAGGGCAAATTGAAAAAAAGATTATTGAAGATATGTAATAACTTGGCATTATAAAAGAACCGGTAAATAAAATATAGATAAAATAATAAATTAAGAACCCAAATGCTGCATGTTGTTCAGTTCGGCTCATATTATTCAATTAAAAGGTTTAATAAATGTTCCAATCCAAAAGTCAAAAAAGAAAGAATACAAAATCTAAATAAAATATTACTAGATGCTTAAAATTACTTAGCCTTAGAAATTATAAGTAAGGTATATTTAATTTATTTAAAATAAGAGTTTGGTAAAAAAGGATTTATATTCATTAAAGATTCTCCGTAATAGCCTTTAGAGATAATAGAAATGAAATTAAGTTTATGTTTAATCAAATTTTAAGATCTTTCGTCTTGCTTTTTCAATTCAAAAGAAACAAAAGCTGCGTCTCGGATTCCAATTCTATTTGCTATTTTTCTCACATAACTTAATCGCGTCTTTCTAAGTGCATCGTGCACGATTATAGCGGGAATCATTGAAAAAACCAAATAAAAAGGTAAACCAAGCCATAAGAAGAGACTTGGGATGTTTAACATATTTCCAGGAAACCCAAGGTTTGCAATAAAGAGAATTATGAAATCGTAAATAACGAAGATGTATGTAAAAATTACACCAATTCCCGCATACCCTTTCAGAAGTGTTTGAAACCACTCGCCTATCGATTTTATTAGAAGTGTTTCGTTAGAGTTTTCAACTTTTTCTTTAGTTGTAAATACGATTCCAGAATCCTTCAATAGCCAAACGGGGGAAAATAACACAGTAGATGCACCAAAAGTAAATATGAGAAGTATTGTTTGACTTAGAATTCGAATAAAAACGGGAATTCTTAATGAAATAGTTAATTCAATTATCACGTCTGCTTCCAAAATAGATGAAATGATTTCAGGAGTTAAAAATATAAAAGACAGATTCACAGCCAAGAGTACAGGGTAAAATCCCGATTTTAATAAACTTACTTTTTGTTCTCTTGACTCGTATTGGATACCATAAAATTTTTTTGATCCATAGAAGAACTTATGCAAAATCATAATTATAGGGGATAAAACATATCCCCCCAGTAAAGCTCCTATAATACCAGAAATTGGGATGAGTACGAGAAATACAATAACGAGTATAGATAAGACATCGTCAACAGGGATGAATTGAATCACCGCGTTAGGTGTTCCTTCTGGGAAGATAATAACACTCATTATCGCGCTTAAAATAAACCAAAATACAATATAAAGAACATATAAAAGAATTAAGTTCCGATATCTTGATTTTTTTTCAGTAGACATTTAACTTACAATCCATTCTTTATTGATTACTATATAAGTTGTTCGATTTAAAAAGATTAACTGAAGATAATCGGCTGATTTAACTTGTTTAAAATAAATCTGGATTCGTGATACCCAAATATTTATCAATAACATCTAGAATTTCTTCTTTTGAACCAATATATCCCAGGATTTGGTGTTTTGCTTTACCATGAGATGTGTTATCAATAGTTTCAAACTGATTTAGTTGGATTTCAATTTCCCCAAACATCATCAAGGATTTATTTAAGGATTCTGAGTTATAAGATTGGACTACGCCAATTTCCTCCTCGGGATGATCTCTGGGAACATCAAAGCATTCTTTTTGCGATTTAGGAACATCATCTGATAATTTGACCAGAAATCCATATTCCTCTGAATCAGGAATTTTAAGTACATAGCCAATTTTTGCCTTTCTTGAGAAATCTATATCTTCCGGTCGTATAGCGAGCTTGTAAATATCATCAACATCAATTTTAAAAGCAACAAAATTATTTCCCATGTGCAATCGATCTTGTGGGAGAGTTCGAAAATATGATAAAGGTTTTGGATTAGAAATCGTGGGAACTAAAGCTGTTCCAGGATTTGAGGAACCACCGCTGATTACGCAAGCCAAAGACCAACCATTAATCTGCAAAGATGGTTGGAAAAATACGCAATCATCTACGAATTCAACACCACAATAACTCAAACCTGTTGAAATAGGTTCTTTTATTAGAGAAATTTGACGAGTTACTTCTCCATTATAAATTTCATTTTTAATTTTTGATTCTACTGTTATTGGACTTGAAAGTGTGCATGATTTTGAGGATTCTGCTAAAATCTCGTAGTAAGCAGGATCCAGACCGTGAGGACAAAACCATCCTTCCCATGTTTGAGGCTTTTCGTAAAAAAATTCTCTTTCAGGGCTAATCCAATATCGATCTCCACCTATGTCTCTTTGTCTTGTTTTAATTACATCTTTTATTTCTGGATTTATCCATAACAAGCTGTAACTCTCATTCCTAGGAAATAATCCAAGTGGACGCCCTCCATACTCAGAGACTATCGCAGAACTTTCCTCGTTAAGCTTTAGTTCAACAATTTTACCAATATCGTCCTTAATAGCTAATAAATCATTTCTAGTAAAGTAGTTCATACTTTTAATTAAAATAAAATTAATAAAAGAGTTTACTGTTAGGATAGAAATTTTAGCAGAAGTACTATAAATTGTTATAATAAACTTTTTAATAGTATCCTAACATCATTTATTGTAAATTTTATAAAGAGGAATCTAAAATGATTGTAAAAGCTACTAATGAGTATTTAGCGTTATTGAACAGTGCTGCTGCTCGTGAGATTCAAGTATCGGCACAATACATGCTTCAACACACTAAAATGGAGAAACTTAGGAGAAAAGTGATCAAAGAGAACTATTTACTGGAAGATACGACCTACGATGAGTTTGGAGAGATCTTAAAAGATTTAGCGAAAGAGGAAATGAAACATCTTGCTCAAATAATGGCAAGAATATACTTGTTGGGCGGAGAAGCGACTACGAAACCTGACAGAGTTATCATCGGAAATTCACTGAGAGAGTTTGCAGAATTGGATGTAAAGGCAGAAGAGGAAGCTTTGGAATTGTATCGCATAATAATTGAAGCTGCTAAAGATATTGGAGACCTAGAAACATGGGTATTGTTTACCAAGATTTATAGCGATGAAGAAAAACATTTTTTGAAATTTCAGGATTATGTAGAGATGGAAAGTGAGCCTGATTTAGGAGGAACTCCTGATTCTGAATGGAGGTCCATTTTTGGTGAAGAATATGTTACACTGCTCAATAAGGCTCTCGCTAGTGAAATATCAGCAGTTGTCCAATATACCAACCAACACGAAAAAGCTGAAGGATTAGAAAGAATGAGACGTAAGAAGAATGCTTTAGAAGTTGTTACTGGAAAAAATAAGGCAAGTGTTGTGTCAGGAATTCTTAAAGAAACTTTCCTTCAAGAAATGGAGCACATGGAAAAAATCTCAGACCGAATCTATGAAATTGATAGAGAATCTATAGCTACAGTTGATCCATTACCTGAAATCGGAAATTCGGTTGATGAGTTTATAAAACTTGATAGAGAAGCGGAAAACTACGCTATTGTTTTATACAGAAAAATTATTGCGGAAGCAACTCGACTTGGAGATATAAAAACGAGAAAACTTTTTGAAGATATTATTCAAGATGAAGAAAGTCATTATTGGGCATTTGACGATTTTCTACCCTAGAAGATTCTTTTTTTTTTATTTTATTAATCACAATACTCGTGCGTTGCGCACATTTCTTTTATAACCACCTTGAAAGGTTTATATAGGTGAACATTATTTGGATTAAAGGAACTACCATAGTTTGAAAGAAATTTCTCTGCGATTTCTTTCCCTTGCTGCTTCCACAATTCAATGGGATCATCCTGATCTACTAGTAATATAACATTTATAGGATATTTCGGAATTATAATGCAATTATGTCCCTTAATTCCTTCAGTGGCTATTAAAACTACAAATCCAATATTTAATTCTTCTGTTATGTTCTGAATTGCCGTCATAAATCCACTGAAAATATCAGAATGCTCTGTCTTCATGATGGTGTGTTCTTGTCTATATTCCAATATATTTAGTCCAGTATCCACGTGTTGGATTAAGATTATATCTAACATAATAGTTATTTTTCTCTGTAAATTAGATATTTAAAATATTAAAACACTAAATAATTTCTTCAAAAACTGAAGGTATGACATTTTTTAAATTGTTACAAATTAATATTCCTACAACTAAATTTTATTTTTAAAAAAAAAGTGGAATTTATGCCTAAAGTCGTTCATTTTGAAATTAATGCAGACGATCCATTAAGAGCAAAAAAGTTTTATGAAGATGTTTTTAAATGGAAAATTGAACATTGGGAAGGTCCTATGGAATATTGGACAATAGATGCTGGAGAGGAAGTTGAAGAAGGAATAGGTGGGGGGCTTCAAAAGCGGGAGAAACCTGAAGATCAGATTTTTAATTATATAGGGGTTTCTTCCGTAGATGAAATTAGCAAAAAAATTGAAAAGAGTGGCGGAACTCTAGTATCACCAAAAATTACGGTTCCCACTGTAGGATACTTCTATATGTTTAAAGATACTGAAGGAAATACGTTAGGTATCATGCAAGAAGACGATTCAGCAAGATAAAAATAAACATAATCAACTTTTTTTTCTTTTTCATATATTTTAGCTATCCTGAGGATGTCTTGTGTGTTTGTTCAAATGTATCTTTTTGAGAACAAAATGGCTTATTAGATAGCAAAAGATTACGGTTAAAGGAAATGAGATGACTAGTTTTATAGCAGGGAGAATGGGTATGTATGCAAAACTAAGGGATGCAAAAACAAGACTTAAATTTTATTAGATTTAAAACTTTAGCGTTTCATAAAAAAATGCAATATCAGCTTAAGTTAACTTTAAAGGATATTTACCACTAATTAAATTTTATTTAAAAATAAAAATAAATGTTACGAGGGTAAGAATTATGGAAATTGAGGGTTATTGTGATGAACGCTTTCTCTCAGCAAAACGCGCTTTTGAGAAAAATTTCGATTTAGGTTTAGAGGTTGGAGCTTCTTTTGCGGTTTCCTTAAACGGTGAATTAGTCGTAGATATTTGGGGTGGGTTCTCCGACTCAGCTAAAACAAAACCATGGGAAAAAGACACAATAGTTAATGTATTCTCAACGACAAAAGTAATAGCAGCATTGTGTATACATATGTTGGTTGATAAAGGCTTAATAAATGTGGAAGACCCAGTATCTAAATATTGGCCGGAGTTTGCCCAAGCAACTAAAGAGAACGTACTTGTCAAACATTTACTAAGTCACAGTGCGGGATTACCGGGATTCGATGAAAAAATACCTATTGAAGCGTTATATGATTGGGATCGTATTATTAATCTATTAGCCTCGCAAAAACCTTGGTGGAAGCCAGGAACAAAAATTGGATATCATATGATAACCTTCGGTTATCTTTTAGGAGAATTGGTACGAAGAGTTACTGGTAAATCTTTGGGAAATTTCTTCCGAGAGAATATTGCTAATCCACTAGATATTGATTTCCATATAGGGCTACCAGAAAGTTACGATCCCAGAGTAGCAGAGATTATAACCCCTGAAGAAATTTTTTTTAAATGGCAGGTAATTTTAGTGAAAATGTTTTTTAGAAAAACCGCGAAAGTTTTCTATAATCCAAGTCTAGAAAATCTTAACATTAACGGCCGAGCTTGGCGCTCTGCAGAAATTCCAGCGGCGAACGGACATGGAAACGCGAGATCCATTGCGAAAGTAGGATCAATACTAGCATGTAGTGGCATGTTTGATAACAAGAAGATAATATCCAAGTCTACAGTAGAAAGAGCTATTGAACCTCAAATCAGTGGTCGCGATAGAATAATGCTATATTCTCCTCAAAAATTTAGTTTAGGATTCGGTCTTTTAGATGACAGATTTTTCCTTGGACCTAAAAGTTTTGGATGGGGCGGCGCAGGTGGGTCTTTATGCGTTATGGATATTAAGAAAAAACTAAGCATAGGATATGCGATGAATAAAATGCATATGAAAGGAGACGATCCTCGAACAGAGCCGATTTTTAAAGCCATTTGGGAAGTAGTAAATGAATGAAAGTAGATGAAATAAAAACTCAATCGTTAAAGCAGCCTATTACTTTTCTTCTTTAGGGTCAACTTTTATAGTCATAGAGAGCGTTTCCTCAAAAACTTGGCCTTCTGGAATGCATTTAAAGCTTAAATCTTCTGATAAAAACACTTCAGTAAAATATCCTAACCAATAGCGAGAATATCTTTTGTTTTGTCTGTGCTTGAACAACAAATTATACTCATCCCCCTCGTGATGAACATCTATTTGATAGAAATAATTCGCAACAACCCATATTTTCGCTATAGTATTGATTAAATCCTCAACAGTGAGGTTTTTGAGAGGTTTACCTGTATACCAGAGTATTAAATCGTAAGCCACATTTCTCTTAAAGGGTTTTTCTAAAGCGTCTTCCGGAGCCTCTGCTGCTGCTATTAATTGGTTGAATGTTGTCTTCCCAATAAGCATCATTTTCATCTCATCTCGAGTTCTTACCCATAAATCGCGATCTAGGTTCTTTTGTTGACCGTAATACTGAACTGCGCGCTCTAAGAAGGTGATTAACTTTTCATCTTGTTCCTTATAAGTATTAATAATAGCCTTAACATCAGGTGACATTGAATTATATTCATCATACATTTCAACTGCATCTTTTACAAGATTTGATATTGTTGTTCCTAAGTTCTTGTATTTATCAATAATACTGCGAGTTGATTCATCGACCTTAACATATATAGGTTTATCCTTCGATTCAATTTCTTTCTCTTCTTTCGCTTCAATTTCTTTCTCTTCACCTACTGTGTCGTGTTTGTTTTCCATAAAAAACACCTCTAAAAAGTTAATTGGAACATATTTTCCAGCTAAACTCTAAACCAAAATAATTATATAAGAATATATTAATCAATAAGACTATTAAATCTTAAGCTTATAAGTAATTTAGTTTATAAGATTTAGGTTATATTTATT
Source organism: Promethearchaeota archaeon (assembly GCA_013375475.1). Taxonomy (GTDB): domain Archaea; phylum Asgardarchaeota; class Lokiarchaeia; order Sigyniarchaeales; family SOKP01; genus SOKP01. Next base: position 11,538 of record JABXKD010000042.1, on the reverse strand, counting down.
ATTTTTTAATAATGAATATTCAAAAATATATATTTGCCTTAAAGGAAATAAAATTAGAAAAACAAAAATGTCACAATCCCTAAAACAATTAAAAACAATGATAGAATGTAGATTATCCGACTTAACCAAATATGGATTTTTCTAACATTTTTGTCTTTCTTATATATAGCTACCAAGCCAATAACTATTATGGCGGTAAAGGAAATTATAGAAACTAATCCCAAAATCCCGTGTAATATCTCTAAAACTAAACCCCCTAATAAAATAAGAGCTATAATACCTGTTAGTAATCCTAGAGAAGCAAAAAACTTATGTAGTAAGAGCCAGTTTTTAGGTTTATGCAAGGCAACCATTGAAATTGAAACCGAAAAAAGAATGATTGCGATAAGCATTACAACGAAATGAGGAAACAGAATAAGATCAACTATTGCCATATTATCACCTTAATTTTTAATTTTTTATTAATTAAAATTATATATTATCATCTTTGAAGCTTAGCTATATAATAATTACCCTTATGAATCATTAAAAAAGAATCTAGAGCGATATTAGGATGAATTGTGAATATTTTAGGTAGATATATTGTTGATTATTTTTTATTAAAATAAATAAAAGATAAATATAATTTTGGAATTAAATACTTTATTGCAATTATATTGAATTTAGAATGACTTTAATCATGCCCACTTATACTCCCAAAGAAGCTGAATTCTATGGTCGATTTGGAAAAGAAATGCAAAAAGCTCTAACAAACCCATATCAGAGTATCGGCACTTCAATTGAAGAACTAGCAAAAAATATCCCCTCCAAAAATGCGTTATTATATCAAGATTCTTCATGGACTTGGAATGAATTTAATGAAGAGAGTAATTTGATCGCAAACCATTTTTTAAATTCAGGATTAGAACCAGGTAATACTGTTGCCTTGATGCTTGAAAATTCACCTGAATACCTCTTTTATACGACTGCTATTAATAAATTACAAGGAATTAGTGCGTTAATAAATTTTAATCTGAGGAAACAAGCATTAATTCATTCTTTTCAATTGGTGGAACCAAGGTGGATAATTGTAGATGGTGATAGTTTACCTTACTTCTCAGAAATTGTTGAGGATTTAGATTATCCAATAGAAAATATATATGTTGTCAATAACCTCAAAAAAAAATCTCATGATTTTAACGACTTACAAACTATAACTAAGAATTTATCAAGAAATAATCCTGATATTACTAATAATTCAATTTTACGTCAAACTGCATTCTATATTTACACGTCAGGCACAACGGGTCTTCCTAAAGCTTGTGTAATGGAAAATTTTAAATTATTTACACAAGGTAACTTCTTAGGAATAGCCTTTACAGAAGTAGATATTAATGATATTGTATATATCCCAACCCCTCTTTACCATAATTTAGCGATAGGAGTTGCTTGGCCAGCTATTTTTCGAACTGGTGCTGCTATTGCGATTAGAAAACGTTTTTCTGCCTCTGAATACTGGAGAGACATTCATAAATTTCAAGCAACTTATAGCATCTATGTTGGTGAAATACCTCGATATCTTCTCAATCAGCCACCCTCTGAATATGAAAAAAATCATACACTCAAAAAGATGTTAGGATTAGGACTTCGAAAGGAGATATGGGAAAAATTTAAATCTCGTTTTCAGATTGAACACTTATACGAATTTTATGGATTGACTGAGGGTCATCGATCCCTTGTTAATCTCGAGGAAATTCCCGGAATGATAGGGAGATTAACTCAAGCTGGATTAGTTTTAGTGAAGGTTAATCCGGAAACAGGTAATTTTTATAGAAATGAAAAAGGTTATTGTGTCAAATGCAAACCAGGCGATATCGGAATGGTTTTGCTTAAAATTGATAAGGGAACCTTTTTCAAAGGGTATAAAGATCAAGAAAAAACAGAAGACAAGTTTATTCAGGATGTTTTTGTAAAAAATGATACTTATTTTAATACTAATGATATGTTAATGCTTCATGATGACTTATGGGTATCATTTGCAGATCGATTTGGCGACACTTACCGATGGAAAGGTGAAAACCTATCAACTCTCGAAATAGAATCCATTCTAAATTCTTATCCATCAATCTATATGTCAGCTGTTTACGGTGTTTCTATCCCAAATACAGAAGGGAGAGCGGGGATGGCTGCAATTAACTTAAAACCATCTTTAAAGTTCGAGATCGTTGATTTTTCTCAATTTATTCTAGATGTTCTTCCATCCTATTCTATTCCAGTGTTTATTCGAATTTGTGAAGATGAACTTGAAATCACTGGACCGTATAAAATAAAGAAAACCAATTTGCGTCGCGAAGCGTATGATATAGAAATAATCTCTGATATTATATTTCTATGGAATCAACAGGACAGAAGGTACATTTTCTTAGATAATGATATATATCACGAATTAATAAATGGGCAGTTCAAAATATAAAAGATAATTTTTGGAGTATTTTTTACATAAAATTTAATTTAACTATAGTTTAATATTATAATATATATTCTTGAAAAAGATAGTTTCCTGATTTTTCTGACAATTCTTCTTCTATATACGAAACATTTAAATATCCACTTAATGTAATAGTACTTGATCAAATATAAAAAAATATACGAAAATATAGATAAAAAAAATGCCGCGTAATAATTCATCAATAGGTTCTATAATAGGATTAATGATTTTTCTAAGTTTTGGAGCGTTCTTTCTCTTTGGATGGGGACCATTTAGAATATTTAGTTTTATACCGTTTTTCCCAATGATATTTATTATTGTCATTATTGGTATAGCAGGAGCTGCGTCAGCTGCCTCAAGGCGCTCAACTTGTTGTTCACTGAATTCAAGCAACCAATATTCATATAGTTCTCAAGAAATTCCCAGATCAAATCCATACATCGTTCAACCTACGAAAAACGCGCCAGTTCGACAAATTTACATAGAAGATGTTGAACCTGAAGTTCCAAAAGCTAACTTTTGTCAATATTGTGGCACGAAAAAAGATAGAAATGCTGTGTATTGTTATAATTGTGGTACAAAACTGTAATAAGTGACATTTTAATCACCTAATTCAATTAGTGATGAGAAAAAAGAACAAAAAAAGGAAAAAGGACAAAAGATTAAGAAGTGAAGGGCGGTCCAAGCAAAAACTTAACGATTTTAGACATTTAGAAAAATCAGAGAAAGCGAACCAACGAAGGAAATTAAAAGTGAGTATTAAAGTAAGACTAAAAAAGTTAACGCGTTTGATTAATATAAATTCTCGTTATTTATGAGATTAATTAGCAATTTTGGATGAAAAGATAAACAATTTGGAGTGAAAAATTAATGGATATTTATGATATATTCTTTAGTATATGTTTAGGGTTGTTTATTGGAGGACTTCTTTTTAGCATAATCTCAGTGTTCTTAGCTCAAATGGAGTCGCAATCACTAGGCCAGGAAGTTGACACTGATGTAGATATTGATGCCGATGTTGATGTAGATATTGATGCCGATGTTGATGTAGATATTGATGCCGATGTTGATGTAGATATTGATGCCGATGTTGATGTAGATATTGATGCCGATATTGATATCGATACCGATTTTGATGTGGATACGGATATTATCGGTATCACAACAACCCCCGCTCCAATTATGTTACTATTATCTGCTTTTTTGCTTGTGTTTGGAATATCAGGAATTTCATTATATTATATAATAACGATTGAAGGGCTAAAATTCCTAATGTTCATAGGGGCTCCCATTATTGGGTATTTTACAGTTAAATATTTAAACGTTGTATGGAAGAAAATCGCAAAGTCCCAATATTACAAAATATCTCCTACTCAGAATCTAATTGGCAAAAAAGGTGAGGTAGTGTTCCCTATTAATGAGAGAGGCGGTGTAATTAGGATAGTATCATCAACCCCTATGAAGTATGAAAAGATGCATGTCATGCCTTATGACGAGACCTCTTATTTTGATAGAGGAATGATTGTGTATATCATTGGAGTGAAAAACAATAAAGTTATAGTAGATATTAATAAAAATTTAGTAAAAAAAATGAGGTGAAAATATGAGCAAAAGTGAAAGTACAACAGAGAAAAAATATCGATATGTCACCTTTCATGGAGAAGACGTTCGAACTAAACGTTTTCAGAAGAAAATCAACCGTAAACCAACTTTAGTTTATGTTATTTTGACTAATATCATTATGGTATTTGCATTTATTTTTATTATATGGTTATTGGTCAATTTGTTTGGTTAAAAGCTAAAAATTATTCAAATCTAACAACAAAATAAAAAAAAAAATATTAAAATTAATGGAGGTTATGTGAAAAGAGATGTTATTCCAAGATATTTCACCTTGGATAGTAGGAATTTCGGTAACAGTCGCAATAATTGGGTTTTTATTTATAATCTTTTTGGCAGCACGATATCGAAAGTTTAAAACCAACCAATTTGTAATTCATCTTAGAAACGGTAAGGTTAAGTCAGCAGGGTTAGGTGGAAGTATTTGGTTACTACCTTTAATCGATGAGTATGTTGTAATTCCAACTACGAGTAACCAGACAAAAATAGAAGCTCATGATCAAGTAGTATCAAGCGAATACCAGAATATAGAAATCGAGGGACTTCTATTTTGGAAGGTCGTGGATCCAGAGAAAGCATATAGTGCGGTTTCTTGGATTCAAAAGGATGAAAACTATATAGAAAAAATCTTAAAAGGAGCTGCTGAGGCAATTATGCGAACTACATGTGCTAACATGCCATTAGAAAAGATCATTAGAGAAAGAAGAGAGATTATCGATCATGTTGAAAAAGATTTACACGAATTATCTGCTGATTGGGGAGTAATTATTGAATCTATTGAAATATTAGAGGTAATAATTGTTGAACAAGATTTAAAGAAAAACATGGAAGCAGTCAAACAGGCAGTTGAATTTAGAAAAGCGAGGTTAGCTAAAGCTGAAGCAGAAAGAGAATCTAAAATGAGGGAACTGGAAGTTCAGAACGAAATTGGAACTCAAGAGCAAGCTGTTGAGAGAGAAATTGAACTCAGAAGAAAAGATAAAGAAATTGCTATTGCTGAAAGAGAAAGAGAGAGGAAACAAATCGAAGCTGATGGTGATCGAATAAAAAAAGTTATTGAAGCTGACGCAGACGCCCAACAAATTAAAACGAGATTAATCGCCCAAGCAGAGGGAGAAGCAGAGAACATAAAGCAGCAGATGTTAGCTCAAGCAGAAGGTTTCCAGAAACAAGTTGAAGCCATGAGTTCAGCCGATCAAAGGTTCTTAGCCGTACAGTTAACCAATATTTTACCTGAAATATTTAAAAGCATTAACCCTGATAAGATGATTATTATGGGTAGTGGTGACGAGGCTTTTAGTTCCTTGTCAAAAGCTATTATACCATTCTTACAAATATTGCCAGAATATTCAGATAAGATTAAAAATTTTCTCGGAAACGGTGATCTTTCTAAAATAAAGGAACTCATACCAGTAGATATTACTAAATCGAAATGATATAAGTAAAATCAAATAAATTTTTTTTTCAAATTTCAAATCAATTATTTTTTAAAAAATATTTTAAAAGGTTAGAATAAGAATATGGATAATATAATTAAAAATCTAATTAATGGAAACAACAGATATCAGTGGGAAATCTTTCAAGAAAATGAAAAAATTGAATTGAATCATACAATTCCAAAATTTCCTTTACTAATTCTAACTTGTATGAATCCACGGATAGATGTTCATAGAATTTTTCAATTGAAACCGGGTGATGCGTTTGTTCTTAGAAACGCAGGCAATCAATATACGGAGGATGTTTTAAGATCAATCCTTATCGCAGTTCATGAATACAATGTAAAATATATACTTGTTATGGGCCACTTAGATTGCGGGATGAAAAAAGTTCACTTAGATAAACTGAGAACCAAATTATCCCCCCAGGTATTATTGCAAATTGGTCAGTCCAGTGTAAATTATCAATTTGCAATTCAGAGGTTTTTTAAAACTTTTGTTGATGAAATAAAAAACATTAGCAATCAAGTAGATCGTCTAAAAATGACGAAGGGAATCCCTTCTGATATAAAGTTTATTGGCATGCTTTACGATCCCTCAACAGGTTGGATATTTCTCGAAAATGAATTTAGGAAATACTCTTCTCACGGAAATTTTATGCACGGTTATCAAAAACTATTACGACAAAAAAGGATGGCTCATATTGATTTCCTAGAAACGATTGAAAGCGAAATAGTAGGGAAAGAATCCCTTGATCCTGGTGACATTATTGAAAAATCAGGCACCGTTGAGATTCTAGATGAAGTTATTAAGGAAAATGAAAATATCAAATTGAAAACAGAATTTAGAAGTGAAAAAGAACATAGTGAACTCCAACAAATTTTAGAGAAAAATGCAGAAGTAATTGAAAAATCAATGAATATCGTTTCAAACATTCAAATTCCTAAGATCTATATTCCAAAAATAAGGGTACGCGTTCCTAAAGTAAATATATATAGAAAAGAAGAATAATAGGAATTTGTTTTTTTCTATTCTCATTATAAAAATCATAATTTTTCTAATATTTCGTTAGATAAGAGTAAAAAAATATTTAATTTAGAAACAATTTAATAATGTAAAAATTTACATATATCTAAATTAAGCCTTGCCTCCGTGGCTTACATTATTTGTATATCACAATTAATGGCTAAGGTGGTAGAGCATTGCCTTGGTATTCATGAAAATGAACCAAACAGGCAAAGGTCGCGGGTTCAAAGGTGAGAAAATATTTATTTTCCACGGAAATTCCCGCCGGAGGCTTGATTTTGCCGGTGTGGCTTAGCTTGGTTATAGCGCCAGACACACTTTCATTCGAAATTGGGTCAGACTGATTGTGCTGGACTCATAATCTGGAGGTCGAGGGCTCAAACCCCTCCACCGGCACTCTTTTTTTTCTATTTCTTTAATGATTTAAATTTCGAAGAATTTAAGATATTTCTTTAATTTGTATTCTTTGAATCTTATGACACCCGCAAAAGAAGTTAAACGATTTCAAGAATTTTTAATGAACGCCTGGCCAGCAGAACATTATTTTTTTTTGAATGGATGGATTTTACGATTTATTAAGGGAGTTACTTATCGAGCTAATTCAGTCATCCCAATCAATTATACCGGAAATAGCGCACTTATTGAAAATGATATTAAAATGGTTGAAAATGCTTATAAATCATTTAAGTTACCGACTATTTTCACTATGCACGAGTATTTTGAACCAAAAGAACTAGATGGAGCTTTAAGAAATCGTGGATATGTTGAGCAGGATCGCACAAAAGCCTTGTTGATGCAAGTCAGCAATCTAGATTTAAGTCATATCAACAAAGATTTTACATACGAAGTTCATAATGAAAGAGTTAAAGATTTTTCTTCATTATTGGCGAAGTTTACGAAAAGAGACAAATACCAACAGGAAATAATAAAAGAGATAACAAATAGGATCGTGGTTCCAAAAAAATGTTTTGTGATAGCTAAATTGGAAGGGAAGCCTATAGGGTCTTTAATGGGTGTTCTAAACCCTCACGGTTACGTATACATCGCTGATGTTTTTGTTGTACCAAAATTCAGGCGCCAAAAAATAGCAAGTTCAATGCTCAAAATTGTAATAAAAGAATGGGCGATAAGAAATGGAGCAGAAAATATTTGGCTCCAAGTAGAACTAAAGAACCATAATGCGATGAAATTATATGAAAATTTAGGAATGAAGGAAGCGTATAGTTATTACTACTTAAGGAAAGATAATGTTTGAATTTTCCATTGCTATTTCTTTTTATAATAAATTATCTAACATAAAAAAATGAAAAGTTCTTTTTACTGAGCATTTTATATTATAATATGTTTGTCCATCCTTCTTCTCATGTTTTTAAACCTTTTAAGTATAAAACTCTCGAGGATTTAAGAAACGAGTTAAAAAGATTGTCGATCCCCCTCCCTATAAATGCTAATACTGAAAACCTAAGGGAAGCTATTCAATCTAAACACATAAATATTCCTAATAGACTTTCAATCCAACCAATGGAAGGATTCGATGCTAAACTTAACGGTTCGCCGAGTGAGCTTACCTACCGCCGGTATACGCGCTATGCTAAAGGAGGAGCAGGTCTAATCTGGTTTGAAGCAACTGCTATATCTGAAGATTGTCGCTCAAATGATCATCAATTAATTCTCACTGAAGAAAATGTAAATAACTTTAAGGAACTCACATCTCTCACAAGAACTCAAGCCAATCAAACTTTAGAATCTTTAGGATTTAAAAATCGGTGTCGTTTAATATTACAATTAAATCATTCAGGAAGATATTCAAAACGAAATGGAAAAAAAAATCCGATTAGAGCTTATCATAATGATGAATTAGATAATGCAATTTCAGTAAAAAGAGAGGATGGTATTATTATTTCAGACGAAGAACTCAAAGAAATTCGAGATATTTGGGTTAATAAAGCTATTTTAGCTAAGGACGCGGGATTCGATGGCGTAGATATTAAGGCGTGTCATGGTTACTTAATCAGCGAATTATTGTCTGCTCATAATCGAAAAAATTCTGAGTATGGCGGATCAAGTCTAGAAAATCGCTCCAAATTACTTATAGAGATAATTACTAAATTACAGAATAAATTTAGAAAAGATTCCGGTTTTAAGGTTACTTCACGCATAGGAGCTTACGATGGTATTCCTTATCCTAATGGTTTTGGAGTAAAATCTATTGCAAATCAGACATTTCCCGCATCAGTTGATCTTGAAGAACCAATTGAATTAATTAATAAATTATACGAACTTGATGTAAAGCTTCTCAACATCACAGCAGGTAATCCCCATTATAAGGGATATATCACGCGTCCATACGACATTCCAGTAAAAGGAGGAAGATTACCTAAAGAGCATCCTTTATTTAGTGCCTATAGAATTATATATTTAACTTCAGTGATTAAGAGTTTAATCTCTCAAGATATGATAATTGTAGGATCGGGTTATACATATTTTAGACAATTTGCGGGAAATCTTGCATCAGGATTAATTCAGAGAGGTATGGTAGATATTTGTGGGTTTGGTCGAATGTCTTTTGCGAATCCCGAATTTGCGAAACAAATTTTTCAAGGAAAAACGATAGACAAAGCTAAAGCTTGCATAAGTTGTTCAAAATGTTCGCAATTTATGAGGGAAGGTAAATCAACAGGGTGTGCCGTAAGAGATCCCGAGTATATAAATAGAGAATAAGACTTATTGAACAATATTTCCGTCATTAAAGTCCTTCCAAACATTTTCAAACCAATTAGATGACTTTGGGATATTCCTGGCTTTAATCCATCTAATATCAATTTGGTTATTTTTGAATGAAATAGTCTGAATTTGATTTGACAAATCTATATCGCTTTTTATGAAGTTATACGAAGATAATTTATTTGGAAGTGAGATTAACCTTTCTCCCACAGATGTATTTAATTCTTTTCTATTAATTAAAAAAGAACCCCGACTTTGACCATAATGTTTGTGATAATCGGATATTGCTGAAAAGAAGAGATACTGAGTTAATAGAGAATCTTTTACTTGAAAATACTTGATTAACTCAGAAATATTGTTCAGACTAATTATTTCATCAAGGTTTTGTAATTGTAATCCAATATTTTTTATTTCCTCTTCTAATCCTTCCTCAGATCTTAAAATACCTGCATATTTTTCCATTCGATCTTGAATTAAATCAAGAATTTTACTTGGAGTGAATTTTTCTTTGTCTTTCATATTTTTTAGGCAGATACTTATCGTTTCCAAAAAATCAATTAATTGGCTTTCAATTTCAAGGTAAAATTCTTCAACCGTCAATGGTATTAATGTATTGTATATTTTGGCAATTTTTTGTGCTGTTCTCAAACCTCCAACTTGCCCAGAGTTTAACGCCGAACCTCCAGGTCTATGAATCCCGTGGCTCCCGTTAATTTCGCCTATAACAAATAAGTGTTTAACATTTGATTCCCACCAAATATCACAAGATACACCACCATTTAAATGTTGGTTGCACACAGTAATCTGTAAAGGGTCATTAGAAAGGTCTATTCCGTGATCTTTATAATGTTCGTAAGCTTGTTCATTCAGTGATTTTAATCTAATAATTGGCAATTCCCCTACTGAGTTAGTTTTTTCAAGGTATTCTTTTGCTACAGGATTCAGAGAATTTATATCGAACCCGCTAGGATTCTTGGTAAAATCCAAAAATACTTTTCTCCTAAGAATTTCGGTCTCATAATAGACAGCAAGATCAATCAGCGAAGATCCATAAGCCTCGATCCGATCTGAACTAAAAGGCCATTGATATCCTTTCAAAAAAATCGCTCTTGACAATTCTTTAAACGAGGGAAAATATTCGTTGAGAAATTCGTATTCTTCACCATTTTCATTGATAGAAACATAGCAAGGAATAACCTGTTGGTATGAACCTGAAACATTCCAACGAAATTGAGTCGAAGCGAGACCAAACTGAGATTCTGTTAGGTTTTGTAAAACACAACCTGCTTGAATGGCTAAAGATGTACTTCCTTTTTGAGAAATCGGGTAAACTGAATTTTTGTATAGAAGTGAAGGACCTCCAGTTGCTAAGACGATATTTCTCGCTTTAAATATTTTGATTGGTTTAGTCATTTGCTTCAATTCTTCTTGGTTAGCCAAAGAATTCACATCAATACATATTAAACCTATTACTTCAGTTTCACCGTAATCCTCAACAAGTAAATTAGCAGCATAATATTTGTCAAATATGTTGATTTTTAACTCGGTTACCACTTCAAGTAGTCGATTACACATTTCTTGTGAAGTGTAAGGACCTATAGATGTAGCTCTTTGTTTTGGATCGTTATCCGTTTTATACCCAACGAAACCTCCATATTTATCGTATGGAAAAGAAACGCCAAGTTGAACTAAATGAAAAAATTCTCTTATTGAATTAGTTGATTCTATTAAAGCAATGTCTCCATGCATTGCACCCCCTGAAAACAAATCTTTAGCCATTTCAAACGGGGAATCGGCCTGGTCTCCGATGATCGATAATTTGTAGTAAGTTTGTTTATCTGAGCCCGTATTAAAAGATGTTCCACCACCCAATTCTTCAGTTATAAGGGCTATCTGCCATGGAGCAATTCCCTCTTCCACTAAATGGATAGCACAATTTAATCCCGCAGCTCCGGTTCCTATTATAACTGTATTATACTCAAAAATTTCAATATTCTCTAGATCAATATCAAATTTTTCCATAATCCTCCCTTAGAGTCGGTGTAAGTGAAATCCTCCATCGATATCTATTACAGATCCCGTTGAGAAAGGTAAGAGTCCAGAGACAATGGCAACAATCGGTTTGGCTATATCTATGGGTTTCCCCCACCTCTTTATTGGAGTAAGACCTTCTTTTATTAGTTTATCATATGTATCATGAACCCTTTCAGTCATAGGTGTATCAATAATTCCTGGCGATATTTCATATACAAATATTCCATATTC
>JABXKD010000041.1 GCA_013375475.1 Promethearchaeota archaeon | reverse complement strand
GATTGAATCCGAGAAGAAATTAATTCATTCTTCTGATAGATTAGAAGCTGCTCAATGGCAGACATTTCAAACTATTTTTCAGGGATATAACGCCCCGTTGGTGGTGAACGGAAACGGAAATGGAGAGGATTATTATAGCTTACACAAAATGTTATTTGAAGCTTTAGATATCGTTTATCTAAATAAAATTGATTTTGTTAATGAGAAACAATTTGAAGAAGAATATGTATCAGATAAGAATCTAGAAATTTTTCGAAAAACTTTAAGTAAATTGGGTCGCTACAAATTTCCTAAAGTTAAAGAAATTTTAAGAGCTAAGCCAAAACATTTTGAAGCTTACGAAGAAATGATATTGGAGGACATAATCGACAGTTTAGAAAATGATTTTGAGAGCTCAATAATTATTTCAGAAAAATTGATCTCTCAAAAACCTGATTCCTATGTTGGATACTTGTTTAAGGCTCTCGATCTTTTCAAATTAAACGATTTTGAAAATGCGTTATTAGTGGTTGAAGAAGGGTTAACTCATTCAAATCACTATTCCTTACAATGTGCAAAAGCTCAAATTCTGATTAAAATGGCTAAAACTAAAGAAGCGCTAAAATTAATCGAAATAGAGTTAGGAAAAGATCCCAAAAATGTTTTTCTATTAAGAACTAAATTTCTCATCCTTTTTACTGATGAAGGGTGTTGGGGTGAGTGCGCTGTGAAACCTCTGGATATTATAGATGAAATAATTACAATAAGGCCAGAGAATAAAGGTTTATATGTTTTAAAAGCTGTTGCTTTATGTGTTATGCAAAAATATAAAGAAGTTAAGAAATTTTTAAATAAAGAGGTGAATTTAAGTCTTGTAACTAAGGATCCTCGAATTAACACAGCAGCTTTTTTCATATTAACTTATTCTTATGTTGCGCGGGGTAAATTCGAAAAAGCATTAAAAAAAGGAGACGAAGTAATTTTACAATATGAAGACCATCCTATTTCCTATTTTACCAAGGCATTGGCAATAGGTTATAGTCTTATTTATAATAAGGAATTGAATGATATTCCGGAAGAAAATTTCTTAGATATGATTAATAAGGCGATATCGTTGGATTTTATTGAGTTCCACAAGGCAAAATATTATGCGCTAATGAGTGACGTATTTATGGAAACAAGAGGAACGACTGAGGCGATAGAAACAATAGATAAAGCCATCAGTTTGGACCCATCAAATATGGGAATTATAGAAATAAAAATTAAGCTTCTAATGATGAATAATAAATCTGATGAAGCTCTAGCATTAGTAGACAAACTATACGTTGACAAATTTATAGAAAAAAAGGAATCTACAAAAATAAGATCATTTTTGATTTTTGTTAAGGCAGATCAAACTAAAGATTCTGAAGAGAGAATGAAACTTATCAATAAATCATTTGAGGAAATTGAACCAATAATAGATGATAATCAAGATGACATTGGAATCCTAAATAATTTAACAATCCTATATGCACACCTTGGGAGGAAAGAAGAAGCAATTAGAACTGCTGAAAAAATGATAAATCTAAATCCAAACGATGGAAATCTATATGACTCTTATGGAGAAACTTTGATGTTATTAGGTGAATATGAAAAAGCAATAACAAAATTTGAAAGAGCAATTAAACTTGATCCAAAAGGTTGGTTCGCTTTTCAAACTTATTTAAAAATGGGAACTTGCTATGAAAAATTATCCAACCTTGATAAAGCAGAAGAGAATTATTTAGAGGGACAGAAATTGACTGAAAGAATGCATCCTCTCAAAAAAGACATGTATACCTACAAAGCAAGTGAAAAATTAGATGGATTAGAAAAATTAAAACAAGAATTAAAAATAAAAGAAGATTAACTTTTTTTTGAATAATTTATCAAGGATCAAAATATCCTTTTACTATGACTCATACTTATTTAGGACCCGCTTATCGCATCAAAACTGAACGCTTGGTAATTAGGTGCTACGATCCCAAAGATGCTCCATTATTACAAAAATCGATTCAAGAAAGCGTTGAACATCTCCGGCCGTGGTTACCATGGGTAAAGACCGAACCTGAAGAACTAAAAGTTAAAATAGAACGCCTAAGAATGTTTCGAGCTAAATTTGATTTAAGTGAAAATTATGTCTATGGTGTTTTCGATCCTGGAGAGACTGAATTAATAGGAGGTACTGGCCTTCATCCTCGTGTCGGTTCAAATGCTTTTGAAATCGGGTATTGGGTTAATGTGAACCATATTAGCAAAGGATACGCTACAGAGTTCTGTGCTGCTCTCACTAAAGTCGCATTTGAGATAGAAAATGTAAATCGAGTAGAAATACATTGTGATCCTGATAATATTAGAAGCGTTGCAATTCCAAAAAAACTGGGTTACAAGTATGAAGCCACTTTACGCGGTAGAACTGAAACTATTGATGGGGAACCATCCGATTCAATGATTTGGTCAATTATTAGGGAGGAATACTTAAAATCTCCTGCTATTAAAGCAAAAATAGTAGCATATGATGCAATCGGTAGTGTAATTCTTCAGTGAATTGAACCTATTTTCCTAATATTGTCTTCATACTTTTTAATATTATTTCAATTTCGCTATCAAAAGCCTTTACCCTATCAAAATTTAGCTTATTTACTTCAAGTAATTGGGATACAACAAATTCAGGAGATTTGTTGATTTCTTTTGCTAACTTTATCGCTTCCTCTAGAGTCTCCCCCGGTTCAACGAGTTTATTTATGATATTTAACCGATAAGCTTCTTCAGCGCTAAGAAAATTCTCTTTTGAACCGGTATTTAAAGTAAGTTCAAGCGCTTTACCTCTACCTACAAGACTCATATAGGGAAAGAATAAAGGACAAGCTCCAAATCTGATTTCAGGATGCCCAAATAATGCTCCTTTCGAAGCAACTCTAAGATGGCAAATCACAGTAAGATCAAAAGCTCCTGCAAGAGCAAATCCGTTTATAGCAGCAATGAGCAGTTTTGGGAAATTAAACAATGTTTGATGAAAGAGGTGATTAGACTCCACAAACTCTTCGTAATCGCCTTCACCTTGGACAACCTTTTGAACTTCATCCCTATCAAATCCGGCGGAGAAAAAATCTATTCCACCGTAGAAAATGACTGCTCTAACTTTTTTCTCTTCTTTTAGAGCGTTTAATGCATGGATAATTTCAGAACGCATGTCAGAACTAAGAGCATTTTTTTTCTCAGGACGATTGAAACTAAGGACACAAATTCCACGTTTAAAATCAAGCTTAATGTATTCATAATTATTAGATTCCATAGGAATAATAATGTAGAATCATTAATAATGCTAATCTCTTTCCCGGATTTTACCATTTAAACTTAAAATTATCTCTCTAATTTCGTCTAAAGCTTTATCTGCTAATTCATCTCCATTTTCAACATTAAAACCAGTTATGGAGATTTCTACTTCTAATGATAATCCAATTCTGGGGTGAGTTTTAATCCATAATTGTGGATATTTTTCCTCGAGTTTACTGGTGTATGGAGCTATTTGTGATTCCCCTATACCCATAAAAAGTAAGCCTTTTTCGACAAATTTCCCTCTCTTCTCTTTTAAAATTGGTTTAACGACGTTTAGAAAAATCGCTTTCATTTCTGCAGGAACACCCGGTAATATGAAAATAGATGTTCTTCCTTCCGTTAGTTTCACACCTGGAGCAGTTCCTCTTATATTCGGTAGAGGTATAGATCCTTGAGGAAGATAACTCATTTTTTCTCTTTCTTTGGTCATGCCTTCAAGTTTTAGGATGCCTTGTTTGTGAGCGTGTTCGTAGGCTCTTTTAATAGAATTATAAGCGTGTTGATTTAACTCTAATTCTCGATTTAAACCTTTTGCTATACCCGCTAATGTCATATCGTCAAATGTAGGACCAAGCCCTCCGGTAGTAATCAATAAGTCTGGTTTACGCTCTAAGATTGTTTGCACGGTTTTAGAAATAACATCAATGCTATCTTCTATAGTTGTAATCCTTTTTAATTCATGTCCGTATTTGGAAATTCTTTTTGCCATCCAGTTTGAATTAGTATCGAGTGTCTTTCCGATGAGAATTTCATTTCCAACTACTAATATCTCAATTTCCATTTTTTCTTCAATTAGATATAGATAGAGTTTGTTTTTATGTCCAAAGGTAATTTAAATCATACTTAATAACATAATATAATCAGTAATTTTAATAAAAAGTTATGAATACAAGACAATGACAATAGAAATAGACGACAGTGGAACTGGAGATTTAGTTGGAGACGCATTTATTGGGTTTTATAGAAAGGATATGAATAAATTAATTTTTAAAACTCTTTCTGTAGATTTATTTAAAGGAAAAAATTGGGAGAATAAAATGCCCTTAAAAAAAACCGTTGATCTCGTTAAAGAGGGTTTGGAAGAGCTAAATTTCGATAAAAAGAGAGAAAAAGTATTGCTATGCCGAGGAAATATCTTTGATGACGTAAGAGCTTACTTTATTGAAGAGGGCATCCTATACGAAGACGCAATCATCGAGGGAAAACTTCAGAATGCCGTTGAACGAAGACTTGTCAATCATCTAAGAAACGATCTAGGAATTAAGTCGAAAAGATTAACTATAAAAAGTGGTGCAAATCGCTATTTCGTGTTATTCAATTGGGTATCTTACGATTTCTATAAAAGAGAGAAACATGTTAAATCGGGGTTCAAAAAATGGAATATTGTTTGGCGTGAAAGATGTATTGAGAAATACGAAGAAATAAGAGCAAATAATAGAAGAAATTCCTACTGAATTACGACGAAAAGAAATTACATTCCCCTTTCCTAAGCGATACAAAAGATTTTGATTACCATATTTATATTATATGCGGAATTACTGAAGGTATTCTCGAAAGAGAATTAAAAACAAAAGTTTTCTGTGAAATTAAAGAGATACATCCTTCAAAAAAGAAAGAAGATGCATATTTTGATTTAATTATTAAATTGAATTAAAACAAATTCTATT
This sequence comes from Promethearchaeota archaeon, assembly GCA_013375475.1. Lineage (GTDB taxonomy): Archaea > Asgardarchaeota > Lokiarchaeia > Sigyniarchaeales > SOKP01 > SOKP01. Next base: position 26,596 of record JABXKD010000041.1, on the reverse strand, counting down.
TGTTATTTTATAAAATAAGTGAGATTATGAAGATTGTAGTATTTGCTCCTCATCCTGATGACGAAATTTATGGAGCAGGCGGATCTATCTTAAAATGGATGGAAGAAGGGCATGATGTACATATTGTATATGTTACAGATAATCGTGCACTAGTAACCTGGGGGAAAAAGAATAACCAGATAATACTAGAAGAAGCGAAGGAATATATTGATTTAAGTGAGGAAGAAATCGGTGTAATTGGCTTAAAAGAAGCCAAAAGTGTCGCTAGAGCATTTTGTTTTCCAGATAGTAATGTGCATCTATTTAAATTCCACGATCAAGATGCAATGAACCAAATACATAATGGAGTGAAGTTATCCAAGGATATTATCGAAGATGCAGATAGAATAGTTATACCCAGTGACAATAACAATCATCCAGATCATCAAGCTACACACACTATTGCTAAAAACGCAGCAATAGAACTGAACCTTGCAAATACAGAATTCTATGTTTACGCAATTTATAATGTCATGAAAGCCCCAATGGAGATGCAAAAAAAGGAAAGAATCACCGATTACAGGTTAGAAGTATATGAAATTATGAAACTTTATAAAACTCAACTCTTGTTTAAAGACACTAGGCTTGGTTGGCAAACATTAACAAGAAAACGATCTGAAAGATTTGGTGTCTTTTCCTTAAAGGACGCTGGAAAGTTTTATAATTTCTAGTAGAAAAAACCGAACATTATCTTAAACTAGTACCACATGTGGGACAAACTTTAGAATTAGCTGGGATTTCACTGCCACACGCAAAACAAATAATTTTAGTCTTGGCTGAAGGTGAATCTGGTTCTTGTCGACTTTGAACTTTAACTTCTTTATCATCATGCGTAAATACACTCATATCATGATCCTGTCTCAACATTTTTTTAACATAGTCTTTATCGTGAGGAGTTATAATTTCAAAATCTTCTGCAGGTTTAATTTCTTTAAATCCTATAGGCAGATTTTGGATATCACTGTTTTCAATAATTTTAACATCCTTGATATCCCTTGATGTTTCAATATCATCAGAAAATGTTGTGCTTTCAGATGTTTCAGAATGTGTAAATTCATTCTCTTCTTGACCTGGTTCTCCACTTGATTCTACTTCAGATGGTTTTGATGGAGTGATAAATTCCTGTTTTGGAATCTGTGCTCTCTCTTTTTGACCGTATATTTTTGATTTAAGATCTTTAATGTGGTTTATTATTTGTTTAGTTTTTTCAATAAGCATTGATTTGTAATACACTTCGATCTTGGGCGCTTTAGAAGCATTCAAAGCCATTTCAGAGATATCTAACCATAGATCGATGGCCTCTTGAAATCGCTTATGTTTTTCTAAACCATTTGCCTTAGCAACTTTGTAACTTAGTTCTTGGTTGAATTTTGCGATATCCATTATTAAACAAAATGCAATTTTAATTAATTCTCAAAGTTATCAAGTTAATTCAACTATTTATAATTGCTAATATAAGGATATGTATAAAAATTAATAATTGGAATTTTTATTACATTATTAAAGAAAATACGATTCAATTATATTCTATGTCATTAAGACCTTTTTCTGCTAATGAATTAACTAATTTAAAAGAAGCAATTGAACGAAACGGATTTGGTCTAAAGGGAACTATCGAGAATTATTTTCGATACAGCGTTAAAAAAGACAAATTGATCCTTTTTACGATAAAATTTCCGGTTTCGCTACCATTAAGACTTAATTTTCCATTTGAAGTAGTGAGTTTTCGTATTTCTCTCGCTTTTAAATTATGGGATTTAAATCAAAATACGAATAAAGTAATAATTTTTATATTGAAAATGTTGCGAGATCTAGCCCTCCAGATATCCCTAGAACATAATTTTCCTATCAAGGGTAAGGAAACTCATTTGCTCGATCTATTAAATCAGCTTATGCCTGAAACTATCGCTGATGAAAATGAGAGCAGATGGTTAAACCGTGTCCGAATATCCCTAATGAATAAACGGATAACCTTCGAAGAATTTGACAATTTATATACAAACAAGATTGTAAATGTTCTGGAAAATACTAGGTTAAAACCCACTTACAAACTACCTTGGGAATTAAAAGATGGTGTACCTAAACTTAGGACATCGGAAACATTATTTTTCTCTAACGACGAAGAATTTGATGAGTTTTTCATATTTGAAAAAGGATTTTTCACATTCTTCAAGGATTTAGAATATAATAAATTCTATATTAGGTCCTCATTTGATTCCTATACCCCCTATATTTTGCACTCTTTATTTAAAGAAACTGATTTTAGACTCGAAACTTATGTTGAGAACTGGATAAAATTTTCCAGAATGATGATTAACTCAATATTAGAAATAGTCAGTCTAGCAAATATTAGCCAAAATGACTTTATTACTTTTAATCCTAAAAATGAGTTAGATACAGATGACTTTGAATTTGAAAGTAATAACTTTCCTTTTTCTGCTTTGCATTATGAAAGCTTAATGTCAAAGGGAGATTTATACCAAATCCACAATGATTTATTTAATACACCACCATCCAATTTTGAAGTAATTAAATCTATCAACTCATATATCGACGCAGAGCAATTAATTAAAAATTATCGGTTTGATGAAGCCACTCAACTTTTAAACAATTCTTTAAAAATTTTCAATAAAAATCGCCAGAAAAAAGTTGTAGTTTCAATTCTATTAAAATTAAGAGAAATCGCTTTTTTACTGAATCACGATGATGTTGCTTATAATTATTTACAGACTGCATTAGGTGTAGCCAAGTCCGGAGAAGTACCAGTAGAGTACATAATAAAAATCCATTATTATTTAGGAAAGAGATATTTTAAAATAGAAAAATACGATAAAGCCTTATCTCATTTCAATATCATCGTTAATTTCTTAGAAAATGAAGAGCCATCAATAAATAAAGATGAATTTCTCGGTATGGCTTACTTGTATCTAGGTTTAATCAATGAAGAGCTTAGTAAATTAGCTGAAGCTAAGACTAATTTCAAAAATGCATTTCAATTAGGAAGTAATTCTATTAAAGTGAAGTTAAGTTACCATCTAATGCGAGCTAAAACTTATAAAGCAAAGGGTAACTTATCCCAAGCTCAAAAACTCCTAAGAGCTGGTATCGATTCAGTAGGGATAAATTTTGACGAGAAGGAATTTACTCCTATTCTTTATGACTTAGTTTTAGAATTAGCGGAGTTCTATATACATCATAGAGTTGATTCAAAGAAAGCATTGTACTTAATGAAGAGCATTGAAAACCAGCTCTCTCTAAATTTAAAGAAAATTCATGGCATCCGGAGATCTATTAGATGGAATTTATTAATGTGTGATTACTACGATATATTAGCCCGTGATAGTGATAATTCAACTCACTATTATCAACAAAGCCAATTATTAATAAATCAATTAAAAAAGATTGGAGTAATTGCTTAAACCTTTTTAAAAGAAGTTAGCGTTTATAACTTGCCCGCTTGGCTCCAAGAGAATCTTTTTGTCCTCCATATTGACCTTTATCAATCCTCTGAACGTAAAGTTCGCGAAATCTCATTCTTGGAGGCTTTTTCTTTTTTGAATTTACTCCTGTTCTTTGAATTTTAGGAGTTTGCTGTTTTACTTTTCCAGCTTTAGTTAAACTTCCATGAGAACCTGGCATATTTTAAGTATCTCCTTTAAATTTTGTTGTTTAAACTATAACACTTTATTTAATTATAGATTATAATATCAATAAATCATTATAAGCTCTTAAATTTTGTTATTATCACGAATAAAACTTAATTTAAAGTAAAAATTGGACTCCATTATTTTTATAGATTCAGTATTAATTCTAATTTATAGAAGAGCATGTAAAATTAAATATTTAAATTTGGTCTTATTATGCCTGAAAAAGAATATAAAGATGAAACGCATAAAATAGCAAAAACTATTGACAAAAAAATCCTCTATGGGGAAAACGAATATACATGCTTCGCTTGTGGAGAAAAAATCAAATTTGGTACAAAAATTTGCCCTTACTGTAATACAGCACAAGAAAAAAATGAATCAATATTAAAATAATAATATCTTACTAGTAATAAAAACTAATTAATACAAAATCAAAACATTATCAAATGAGTATCCGAGATTACAATCGCAAGAGTTTTTCAGTAATAACGGGATTTCTCGTCTTTCTAACTCTTTTATTTTTTACTATTGGGCTTTTGTTGGAAATTGGTATCATTCTGATGATAATTTTTCCAATTCTTATATTTGTTTTAATTGGGTTATTATTATATCGCTATTCTGGAGAATCCAAAAAGCATTGCCCGCGTTGTAACGTCCCAATTAGTATTTATACTGAGTATTGTCGTAATTGTGGGCTTAAACTAATAAATAAGTGTCCATATTGTAATATCTACACTGATGGAAAACTTAATTATTGCGATAATTGTGGATATGAGTTTCCAAAATATGAAGGAGAGAAATTACCATTTGAGTATAAGGTCTATGAAAAGGGAGACCAAGTACTCGAAAAACCAAACTTTTGCCCGACTTGTGGTGCTTCAATGAAAAATGCCGAAAATCTTAGATTTTGTGAATTTTGTGGCTCGAAAATAGTCTAATCCCTAAAGTTCAAAAAATTTTTTAATCCTAAATTATTTAGACATTTCATAAAACTGAAATAAAATGAGTAATTAGAAAATTTAATATTCTGTCGATATTTAAAACAAAATATTTTACGCCACGACTTTTAAATTTAAAACATGGGGGCGTGGCGAAGCCCGGTATAACTTTGCCGGTTCGGTTCAAAGTGCTGATCGCGGCAGGCTCCAGACTTGTTGGTCACCGGTTCAAATCCGGTCGCTCCCACTTTTTTTATCAATACCAGCTTACAATTTCAAGAAATTTTTTTCTTGGATCACTAAAAAATATTCTCTAAGTGATATGATTGTGCGTGAAAGACTTGTTTCACGATCATAAATGTCGGTAATTTTCTACTTTTTCCTAAAAATCAGCACTCCCCCTTTAATTTATAGTGTTAAAGTTTATTTAGATTTATGCTCGAAGCTGGAAAAGATGATAATTTCGTTGAAAAAAAATTGACAGAAACCGTTTATCGAACACATAATTTTAATGCTATACCCCCGATTATTGGAATTATTATCGCAGATCAATATGGGAACACTATAACGGTCTTCGAGTATGATTCTAATGATGATGATAAATATGGTCCAATAAAATCTTATCTATCGAAAGATCACCAGAATTTTTTAGAGATTGACTTGGTTTCCATGTATTTAAGCTCGTTTAAAATCTTTGCCGGGCAAGCTAACATTAAAAACCTTTCTCACCTCGAAATTTATGGGTCTAATATTAAAGCTCAAATCTACTTTTTGCTTGAGAAGTACATGGTCATCGTTTTTCTTAATTCGAATACAGACTTAAATTCAAAACAAAGAGCCCATGTTATAAAATACTGTGAAGACAAGCTAAATAAGTATGAATCTGAGTATAGCAACTTTAATGAAACATGTTCCAGAGAAACTTTATCGATGTTAGAACAAAAGGGTAAAATTTGGTTAAAAAAGTTTAATATTCGATATATTGAGACTTACAAGAATTTATACTTGAGAAAACACGAGACTACTGAGGAATTAATGAACCAATTAGGTTTGATAATTGAAGGTGAGATAAAGGAATATCTGAACTATGTACCAGATGAAATAAAAAACAATTTCTCTAAGGAATTAAAAAATAAAATTCAGGACAAACTCTTTGATTTAAATTTAAACGGTTCAGAAACCTAAACTAAAATATAGAAAATCTTTCTCATAATAATTGATTTTGACACTTTACGAGCAATTCTAAAGATACTAGATTAAACACATCATCAAATTCATCTGCGGATATCTCTTTTTTATCAAAATATCTCGCTCCTAATTCAATTGCTAAATGAGGGCCGCCTTGTGAGGGTATTATTGAGTTTTCTCCTATACTTACAACAAACACTGGTGTTTCAATTTCGATTCTTTTCCCTTTTCTTAATCTGAATTTCAAATTTGTTGCATTTTTAAATTCTGAATAATACTTCTTAGCTAAAAGAAGAGAATCTCGATTCCCCTTTTCGTATATAATTACAATAGCGCTAGCACCCTTATAATAGCGTTCTCTCAAGAACTCGTACCTTTTATCTCCAGAGATATTCCAAAAATGCATTGTCGTTAGTGATTTATCATATGATTCTAATGTTTTAATATAAAATTCAACTCCTAATGTGTCTCTATGCCCCGATACTTTAGGTCGGAGAAGTACATCAGAAAGCTTATTCGATTCTTCATCATCCAATCCGATAATGATCACTTTGAATACTTGATCGGATTCCCTGCCCCATTCTCCAAAGTAAGTTAGGAATTTTTCATACCTTCTAATTTTTTTTCGCAATTCAGAAAGCTGGGTACGTTCTATGTTAGTTAATTTAACTCCCAGAATACGTTTTAAAAGTGCTTTAGCTTGTCCTTTACTAATGGATTTTTCATAGTTATTAAATATAGTCTCCGAAATTTGTTTTAATAACCTATCCATTTTAACTTTTTCAATAGCGAGAGGAATATTATCTTCGAATTCTAATAATTTATCAAATTCAACTAATTCCTTATTTAAGAGAGATATTATTTCTTCTTTTGGATAATTAATTTTTTTTAAATAATTTAATAACTTTATTGCTTGAGAACCGTTTAGAGTCTCAAACTTTTGGCTCATTCTAATTTCACCTTTAATATTTTTTGTTTTACGCCCATGTTATGAATGGGCGCCCATTATTATAATAAATGTTAAGATATTTAAATCTTCGTATTAAAAAAATTATCTCTAGAGAAAAAGTAAAAAAAGAGACTTTTTATAGATTCAGAACACTACTTAAAGATAAGCAACTATGAAATAACTTTAAGGGAATATAATGGGGCTAGGATCAGTCAAGGTTAAGGGTAAGAAGTTTAATGTAAAAGAAATGCTCGGTCTTATTAAATTAGATATTAATAATATGGAAATAGAGGAAATTTCTGAGATTAAGGGGCTAAATAAGGTAAAAAATGTTACATCTTTAGATCTTTCTAACAACAAACTTACAGATTTCAGTGGTTTGGAGGTGCTACCAAATCTTCAACAGTTACATTTTAGCAACAATCAGTTTAAAGTGATAGAAGGACTTGAGAGTTTGACTAAACTCGATCGTATTTTCCTTAGTGGAAATCAGATTAGCGAACTGAAAGGGCTTGAAAATCTTACCAACCTTATATGGTTGGAAATAAATAATAACAAAATTTCTGAGATTAGAGGATTAGAATCTGTAACTGATCTCATAAAATTAACCCTTATAGGAAATCAAATAAAGGAAATAAAAGGTTTAGAAAACCTATCTAATCTTGTAGCTTTAGACCTTAATCGCAACCAGATAGCAGAAATCAAAAATTTAGATAGTTTGACAAATCTGGAGCGTTTGTTTCTTGGATATAACCAAATATCTGAAATTAAAGGACTTGATGCATTAACCAAACTTACTGTTTTATACCTCAACAGCAATAAAATAAAAGAGATTAAAAATTTGGATTCCCTAATAAACTTAGAAACCTTGTATCTTGATACTAATAAACTAACCAGCTTAGTTAATTTAGAAAGTTTGGTAAAACTGGAAAAACTAAAGGTTTTGTTTTTAGGCATGAATCCAATTGAAGGTGAGGAAAAACAATTCGCTAAAGACAATATTGAACGAGAAGAAGTAAAAAAATTGCTCCAGTCTTATAGTGAGTGGAAGAAAAAAGAAGATGGATGAATAAATCCTTTATTTGAGTGGAAAAAGTATTTGGGTTTGAAGTTTTTCGGGAGGTACCACAGAAGGGTCGTCTAAATACAGTTCGTAAGCAATCCCCGTTGATTCATATCCTTTATCCTCAACAAATTTTGCTAGTAACTCATAAGTAGGAGCCATTCCACTATAAGGTCCAATGTAAAGACAAGATGCATATTTTCCTGCAGGGATCTCACTTGCTTTAATTTCGTCCTTATCAGCTATCTTTTTAGCAACGGGAATCCCTATATCTATATCTAAATTTTGCATGTCCATATTGTAATAAGCAACAAATGGAGGACCGCTTGTTTGTTCATTTAATTGACCGAGATATTGCATTATTGCGCCGTAATTCTTACCTAATGCTACAGGTAGATTCTGGGCAGAACTTGTAGTTCTTACCGCGAGCACACTTTGAGCATCGCGTTTAATAATTTTACATTTATACTTCATTTCATCATCCCTTATTTTAATTCTATAAAATGAAAAATACCTTTTTAAAGATATATCACTTAAAACAAAGTAATTTTTTTTGTTAAAAGGTTAATCCTTGAAAAATTTGGCTAAAAACCATATTTCAATAACCAGACCGAATAATCCTATAATAAAAGGAGCAGTATAATTAATGCTTTCAGCAAGAAAACCCCCGATCGCTCCAGTAGGCAGCATTCCAATTCCTCTAATGAAAGTAACGATTCCATATGAAAACGCTTTCCTGTTTTCATCTAAATTTGTTAGAGTCATCTGCTCTGAAGGAATAAAAGTGGTTACAGCAATTCCAAAAAAGATTTGTCCGATGATTAATCCGGGAAACAAGAATAATGTAATCCCTTGAGACCATAATATTGACACAACGACATTCATAGAAAAAAAAACCATCCCAAAAAGTTGACTTATAATTAAGCATTTTTTCCTGCCGATTTTGTCTGCGATTCTCCCGGCAGGTATTTGAGTTACCATATTTGAAATTTGAAACCATAGAACTATAAATGCGATATTTGCTTCTGAGAAGTTATAATTAGCTTTTAATCCCGCATTATAGACAGATAATACTATTCCCCAGACAAAAACATCAAAAGCAAAGAAAAAAGTAGCTGTTTTTATCTTTGAGTTTTGAAATAATTTTGGTGATTTTTTTTGTATAAGATCAGTTGACTCACTATCCTCTTGTACATGAATAAGGTTCGAATGATTTGGAGTTCTAATAATAAATATTAGAATTAACCATTCGATAACTAAAATGATACTGAAAATAAGAAAATAAACTCGTGAATTTGAAACTAAATTAAGCATTACAAAGAACGCACCTCCAATTGCTCCTCCAAAATAAGCAAAGAAAACAAGTCCGTACAAAATTCCCTTCTTAGATCCACCACTGTTTTCCGATACAAAGATTTGAAAATTTAAGCTATTAACCATAGCTCCTAGCACATAAATAAGAATTCCCAATATAAATATTGGGATACTATTTGAGAAAACTAATATCATCAATCCAAAAGCAAAAATTGGAGGACCAAATAACCAAATTGTTTTAATCCCATATTTATCTGATAATAGGCCTATTAAAGGCATAGGAAGAAACTGCATTACATTTGAAATAGATATTATTGTACCCGTGTATAAAAGAGATTCCCCCGTAAATGTATATATATAAGGTTGGAGAACGATGTTAAACGCACTAAATCCAAATCCATGGACTAAATTCATAATTATCTGGGACCACAGATTTCTCATTTTTACTCCATTTGATTTTTCCAATTTGGGGATGCTTTCCGATATTTTTACTCCACTTTTCATTAAATTATAAAATAGATTAGAGCTTAAATCGTTTGTCCTCCCCAAAATTAAACAATTTCAACTAAATGATCACATTCTTCTCAGCGAAATAAAAAAGTTAATATGAGTAAAGTTTTTAAATTTAATTTAAAACTGAAAGAATGAAAGAAATATGTATCAAATTGAAAAAATAAACGATACGTGTTTTTATATAAAAGCAACTGGTACTTTTCCACCTCCTTTAGCAGAAAGATTTATTAAAGAATTTGGGGAATTGACTAAAGATAATCCAAATAAATTAAGTATGATTGTTGATGTTACCGATGCAATTCTTTTAAGCATAAATTCCGTAGATATTATCTTAGATCTCTTGAAGAGAAATAACGAGAAACTTTTTAGATCTGCTTTTATAATAGAGAAAAATCCACCTTTAACCGAAGAATTTAAATATCTCTTGGAACACGCTAAATCTCCTAAGCGGAAAATTGTATCCAACTTTGAGGAAGCGAAAGAATGGATTGGGATTGAAAAAATCGAGTTTAAACCACAAAATTGAGATATTTCTTATTTTTAGACTATAAAATAACACCTAGCCTTTTCTTACACAATTCAATAGCCTTTGGGTTATTATCTACCCCGATCCATTTTCTATTTAACTTTTCAGCAGTAGCTATAGTTGTTCCAGATCCACAGAAAAAATCAGCAATAATATCTCCCTCGTTAGATGATGCTAAAATGATTCTATTTAGTAACTTTTCTGGTTTTTCAGTAGGATAGCCATGATAATCTTTCGATCTTGTGATAGTTTGATACGAATAAATATCGTTCCAGACATCACCAACTAATGTCCCGGGACTTTCATCTAAATATTGCTTTCCTTCTCTTCGTTTTCTGTAAAGGCGTCCATCTTCGTCTTTATATCTAAACATTTTATTAATGTAATCTTCTCGATAAGGTAGATATTCTTTATTAAATGTGAAATCATCTGATTTCGTATAATATAATATTGTATCGTGCTGACGTACCCAACCCTTTACTTGACTTTTAAAACCCGAAACACTCCCTACATTCCAGATGATTTCTCTTCGAAAATTGTTTCTTCCAAAAATTTCGTCACATATCGGTTTTAAATCGAAAACTGCGCTAGCATCGCAATGTAAGTAAAAACTACCAATTTTCTTAAGAACGCGATGCATTTCTTTAATCCTTAGTTTCATAAAATCTAAATAATCTGTTAAAGAATTCCACAAATCAGAAAATTCTTTATAATCAACACCACTATAGAAAGGTGGATCAATATATATAAGATCGATTATTTCTGAATCCAACTTCCTCATGAATTCTAAATTCTCTGCGAGATAGACAGTGTTTAATTTCATGTGAGAATTAAATAGGAAATAACATTAATACAATTATAATGAAGAAGGAAAGGTTAAATAAGAATTTCTTGGATGAATTCCAAGATTACGACTTCTCAAAAATTAAAGAAACTAAAATCTTTTTAGTTGGTTCAATTCAGTTTAAAGAATATTTCATTAAAATCGAGTCAATTTTACAAATTTTATATAAAAAGCTTGTTGGAATTTGTTCTGCCGATGGATTGTTAAATAAAGATAAGTTTAATGAAGAAGAATGGGACAAATTGCAAGAGATAGCTATACAAAAATTAAATGATCAAGAAGCAATTTTAGTCCTTGATGTTGATAACTATATTGGGGAGCAATCAAAAGAGGAAATCGAATACTTCAGCTTACAGCTGCATAGGTCAGTATATTATCTGTCTAAACTTAAAATTGGATAATTTCGGTAATTTACGATTTACTAAAGTCTATTCAATTCATAACTTAACTCTTAAAAATCAATAATTTGGTAAAGTCGTAATTTATTAAAGGTTAAAATAGATTTTAATCATAATTAAATAAATTGGAAACTTTAACGACCATACTCACGGGTTAAAACTAAAATGGAATTGTTCCAAGTGTTTTGGGACGATCAAAAGAAACTTTTTTTAGAATTTGAAAAGAACGACGAAGAGCAAGTTCTATTTCTTCCTGAGAAGATTAATCGTTTAAATATCCATTTTGAGATTTCAAAAATAGTCAAGCAAGATATTTACTACAAGCAAACTCCATCATTAGTTTCCATTAAGAAAATCTATCATTCAACTGAATATTTAGGTTGTTCTATAGAATTGGATGAGATTCACGGATTTTCTGATATTCAGATTAAAATTTTAAGATTAACAATTTATTTATACTCCGGTCAGAGGATTGAATATACTTTTTCAGAGAAATTTAATGTATCTGATATATGGGTAAACGATGATTGCTACGCTGGTTTCCAATTCGTCGATTTAAGCTTACCTAAAAACCAGAGAAAAAAAGTAACTCGAGAAAGAGTAGTTCAAGCAACTAGAACGGATTTTAATCAAAAGAAAGAAGAGAAAACCGTTATATATGAGAAGAGGAGTGTTGAAAGCATTCCAACAGACCATTCTGTAATTTCAATGATGAACGAGAGTAATAAAACTTTAAAAAATATTGAGAAGCATCTAGCAAGCCTTGCTTTAACTTTACAGAACATGCCTGTTAATCCAATATCTTACGCTCCTCCTTCTGGGGTTCCTCAGAGAATTACTGGGCCTGGTATCGAAAGAATTAAAGGACCAGAAGCGCAATCGCTAATCCAAGGTCGGGGATCTTCGGCTAAACTTTTAGTAATAAAAGAAATGAAAACAATTTTTAGAGAAACCACGGAGAAAAATAGTGGTTTTAGTATTAAAGATATATTAAAACCAATGGATGAGAAAGAATTTCAATCTATTATATTAAGCGAAGAGGAACTTGCTAAGAAGGAAGAAGAATCAATTAATAATCAAATTAAACGATTTAAAAAACAACAAGAAGAAAAAATCGAGTTAGGGCAGTTAAAAGAACCTAAATAATCTTTTTAACTTTAATTCTTTAATTTCTATTAACGCTAATCATTCTTAGTTTTATTATAAACCTTTAATTAGCTTTAACTATTAAGGTATAAATGAAGACACAAAACTCGCAAGAGTTGAGAATACTATTTTATTAAATTACTTTATAGGGACAGCTGGCAGTGGTAAAAGTTCTTTAACTGGATTATTTAAGGATTATGTTATAAATCGAGATCCAGAAATCGCAGCAATAACATTAAATTTGGATCCTGGCGTTAAAACAATGCCATATACTCCGGATATAGATATTAGAGATTTTATTGTTCTAGAAGAAGTAATGACCGAATATGAACTGGGTCCAAACGGAGCCATGATTTTAGCGTCAGATTTAATGGTTAATTTTCTGGACGAACTTAGGGATGATATTGACGAATATAACCCTGATTGGGTATTCGTCGATACTGCTGGACAGCTTGAGTTATTTGCTTTTAGAGAAACAGGACCGTTGATAGCAAGTACTCTAGGTTTTGGATCTATTCAACGGGTTGTATCCTTCCTTTTTGATTCAAATTTTGTGCTCAGACCAAATGGTTTTATATCTACGCTACTATTAGCTGCCTCTGTGCAATTTAGATTTAGAAATATATCTCAAATTAATGTATTATCCAAAGTAGATATGTTAAGCGAAGATCAAATTGAAATGATTGTTAATTGGAGTCAAGATTTTAAAGCGTTAGAAGATTCTACTAATGAAAGAGAAAGTGGAATGATACGAGAGTTATCTATGCTAATTTCAGATGTATTTAGTCAATTAGGATCAACTTCTGAATTAATCCCTTGTTCTATAAAAGAAGAAAAAGGATTAGATCTCTTATTTGGTTATTTACAAAGAGTTTTTGACTCAGATAGGTCAAAGTTTTATTGAATTAGTGAATTTATATATCAAAGTAGTTAAAATAATTTTGGTTTGAATCAAAGTATGAAAATTATAGGTCCATGTGCCGGTATAGGGTCAAGATTACGCCCTTTTACTTTAAGTAAGCCTAAAACATTCATAAATGTAGCTGGAAAGACTGTCTTAGAACATATTCTTAATAAGTTCGGCAATACATTTGATTCAGATACAGAATTAATTTTAATTGTCGGTTACAAGAAAAGACAAATAACAGAATTCGTCAAACAGAAGTATAGTGATAAATTTAAATTAACTTTTATTGAACAAGAGCCTCGTGGATATAATGATGATATACCGTATTATTGGGGGTTAGGAGAAGCTGTATACCTAGCAAATACGCGCTTTAAAGAAGTTACTTATCCAAACAAAGAAGCGGATAAACGCAATGGCTCCTTGATATTCTTAGCAGACATGATACCGATTGAGGAATATTCCTATTTAATGTATCGATATTATGAATCTAATGTTGATGGAATAATCACTGTTATGGAAGTACCGGAAGAAGATGCAAGCTCTTATGGTGTGGTTGTTGTTGATGAGAATTCACTAATTCAAAAATTAATTGAGAAACCTAAAAATTTCGTGTCAAATTTAGCAATAGCAGGTATTTATGCCTTTTCCAATTCTGCCACTAAAGCTCTTTTTGAGATGGTAAAAAAGTACTTAGATAAAAGAACAGAACACTCTAAAGAAATTTATCTAACAGAAAGCTTACAGGATTTAATAAATTGCGGTTTTAAAATTGCAGCAATAAATCTAAAAAAGGGGATTCTTGATTTCGGTAGGCCTTCAGAAGTTTTGAAGGGAAATAAGTATTTGTTAGAACAGCAATCGGTAAAAGTTGATGAGTTTAAAGAATTTAACATCACTTCCGAAAAGTCGTATATTAAATATCCTGTCTATATTGGCGAGAATTCTAAAATTCTAAATTCAGTAGTGGGCCCTTTTGTATCGATTGGAGATGATTCAGTAATAGAAAATTGTATTTTAGAGAATTGTGTTATTGAAAGGAGTACAAACTTGAAAAATGTCATCTCTGAAAAGTCTATAATTGGCAGTAATGTAAAAGTTGAGAATATTAGTAAGAACAACCTAATTATAGGAGATAAAAGCATTTACTGATTACTCGACATATGATAGTATGAGATTTTAAGAAATTTTAATTAATGGCGAAAAATATATTTTTAGTAAGAATAAAAATAAATATAAGGAGAGTTTGAAAGATCATGCCAAAATATAATATCGCGTTTGATGTGGCACACAAACCTAGAGGGAAAATTGACGAAAATCTCACTGAACTACGAGATTTTTTAAATTCAAACGATTTTCTTTGTTATAACTTCTTGGAAACTCCAATTACTCAAAATTCGCTGAAACCATTTGATATATTAGTATTTGTATGTCCGGACTTTTCTAGAATCACTACCATGGAAATTACTGAAATTAATAATTGGGTTAGACGTGATGGAGGAGGACTACTGCTATTATCTCATGCTGGGGGAGATAGAGGGAGAAATAGCAATTTGAGTGAACTTAGTCAAAATTTTGGCATTGTTTTTGAAAACGATCAAGTTCTGGATGAAATGTATAATCTAGGTATGGAGAATATGCCTATAATTACAGCGTTCATACCACCACATCCAATTACAAATAGTATTAGTTCGCTATGTTATAGATCTGGTTGTTCGCTTAGTGTGCTGGGAAATTCGATTTCAGTCGTTTCTTCAAATGAGACTTCTGAACCGTTCTCATCTGCATTAGTTTGTGTCTCTGAGCCAGATAATGGTAGAATTTGTGCAATCGGAAGTTATGAATTATTTAGAGATAGAGTAGGTGGGGGGTTTAGTAACGATGAACATCCCAGTTTTGCGTTTAACTTGTTTTCGTGGTTGATTTCAGACTACCGAATGGAATTGCATTCGAGTGGCGAAATTCCTGATCCTATCCCTCAGAAGGAAATAACCACTCAAAACTCATCAGAATATTCTCCATCTGCAACTCAATTCAGCTCAGAAGGGAAACCAAAAGTAGATATTAACTTTTCTATGGATATCTCAAAACAAAGCGAGTTATTAGAATTACTTAAAATATTTCAGAATCAAATTAACACAATAAAAGCTACTATTGATAAATTAGTTAAAACTGCTATAACACCCGTTAGTGATAGTTCTGAATTGAAAAATCAATGGGGAAAATCAAGCAAATCATCACAAAAACAGAGTAAAATACCAATTACTGATCGATTTGATGATTTATTAGCCCCTGCAGAAGAACTATCTGATTTACCTCCGAAACCAGAGAGTTTAAAATCAAAAAACAGCAATGATCTTATCGGATTACCGAAACTCGATGCAAATGATAAATTAAAACCGGTTCCTAAGCCTAGTAAGAAAGCGAAAAAGAGTGAATTAATTAATCAAAAGAAAGCCTTAGAAAATAAACTTGGTTCGGTTAAAAATTTGATAGACTTTATAGAAAAAAAATATGCTTCGAAACAAATGGATAAAAAATCGTATGAAAAGCGTATTAGTCAATTAAAAAGTGATTTGAAAAAAACCCAAGATAAAATTGATGAAATCGATAAACAATTATGATTTATTATTTTTTGGTTTAAAATCGTCAGGTACATATGGTTGAGCGTATTTATTCACAATTTCAAAAAACTTTTTATCACTAACACCCTTAGAAATTCTATCCAATTCTTGTTTGATCCGATTGAAGGATTTCCTCAATTCCTTTTTAGAAGTCTCTTCATGTACACTTTTTACTTCGGAGACTATTTTCTTAATTATATCTTCAGGTATATCTAAATCCAAAACTTTAATTTTTTTTTGCAATACATGTAAGACTGATTTCGAACCAGAAAATTTACCAAGATAGAATTTTCTTCTTCTTCCTACCATGTGGGGGTTAATGGGTTCGTAAGTTAATGGATGTGCGAGGATTGCTGCTATATGTAATCCACTTTCGTGAGAAAAAGCGTGTTTTCCTACGATCGGTTTATTTAGTGCTAAAGGTTGATTAAAGTATTTTTCACAAACTTCGCTAATTTCAGGCAATCGCGTTAAATCAATACCCGTGTCAATACCCACTCGTTCCAAAGTTGTTACTACTTCTTCCAAAGCTGCATTTCCTGCTCTTTCACCATACCCATTTATACATGTGTGAGGATATGTGCAACCCTCAAATACTCCCGTTATGGTATTTGCAACGGCTAAACCAAAATCGTTGTGAGTGTGAATTCCCATTGGAACTTTTTTATTAAGAGGGGTTATGACCTCATTTTTAATTCGTTTGATCAAATATGAAGTCGAAAATGGCGTTAAAATGCCAACTGTATCTCCAAGAACAATTCTTTCCGCTCCAGCTTCTATAGCTGTTTGGAACACATTTTTCAAATGCTTAAAATCACATCTCGTCCCATCTTCGGAAACCCAATTCACCTTGAAACCATTTTCAATAGCGTAATGAATAGCAACTTTTATCATTTCCAACTGTTCTTCCGGTTTTTGCTTCATAGTTTTTCTGAAGATTGGAGAAATAGGCATAAATAATACAATCTCCTTAAGATCTGTCTCTATACATGCGTCAATATCTTCTTTCTTTGGCCGAGCTATTCCGAGGATAGTTGCTTTTTCAAAGTTTTCACTAACGAGAGTTTTAACGATTTTTTTCTCAGATTTGGATACCGCAGGAAAGCCAACGGCAATTAATTTTACTCCAATTTCATCCATTAACTTTGCTAGATGGATTTTTTCTTCAAGTGTAAGATAAACAGTAGGACTTTGCTCTCCATCTCTTAAGGTTTCATCCCAGATACAAACTTTAGAAGGTAAATCGAGTTTTTGTTCTTCTAACGCAATTTTGTTGTAATCGGTTAGAAGTTCTTCTAATTCCTCTTTTGTAAATTTATAGCTCATCTTCGATTACTAGTCGTGGCAAATTATTACTAGTAAAAATTATCTAAAGCAAATAAAATATTATAATTTGATTTCAATTTAAAAAAGTAAATCTAAGTTTTTGATGTAAAAATAATATTAGATTTAAATACAACTTAATCTAATGTTGATACATCCAATTATACATTTTTGGTGAATTTTAATTGAATGATTTAATCTCTATAATCTAAGAGGAAATCAAATTATTTAATAGGAATTTAATATAAGTAAAAAAAAGCTTTTTTATATAAACAAAACAGAATTCGTTTAGTTATGCTCGCAACCGCACCCACATTCATGAGCCTCTGGTGGATCTGGTTCACAACCCGTTTCTAGAATTTTAATTTTGAAAAGAAGCGTTTTGCCTGCTAGAGGGTGGTTCATATCAAGCGTAATAAACTCTTCATCAACCTCTTTAACCCAAGCCATTGAGTGAGTCCCGTTAGCGTCCCCTACTCCAAGCATCATTCCCGGCTCTGGATCTAAATCCTTTGGCAGTTGATCCATACTAACCGTTTGAACTAATAAGGGATCAATCTCGCCATAAGCTTCAGAAGCTTCTAGCGTAATCTCAAACTCGTCTCCAACTTCTTTGCCTAGTACTGATTCATCAAATCCTTTAATCAACATTCTAGCGCCAACTTCAAATTTTATCGGTTCTCCTCCTTGAAGTTCTGTGCTGTCGAATATGGTTCTATCTTCCAATCTACCTTCATATTCAACCTTAATAATATCGCCTTTCTTTATGGCCATAGTAAATCCAACTTTAACATATTTTATAAAATAATAAAATTATCCCTTATTACTTAACTGTTTATATTTTAGAAATTGAAAGTCTTATGATGGACTAAACTGGCTAAATCTATTTAAAAACGAATTAGAAATTTTCCTACTTTGCAGATTATGTATAAACATACTTCAAAAAAGGAGCTTACTACAATACTAAACCGGTGGATTTCTTTTTTATTCTGTATTAAGGAATTGAATTAAAAAAAAATATTAAGATACAAAGATATATTTAGAAAATGAATACAAGGAATTTTCAAATATTTTTAGAAGAGAATAAAATTGATCCGATTCAAATAAGAAACTTTCTCTCAAAGTTAGACGATTATGAAAATTATCTCGCTAAAGATAACCTAAATCTTGACTCAGTTAATCCCAATAAACTTGCTGAGTATACTGAACATTTGGTCTCTATTGATAAAGATTCTGTTCTTGATTTTTTAAGAGCCATCCTGAGTTATGCTGATTACTCCAAAAGATATGAATTCATTACTGAAACTATAGATATTGTTGAATCTTATAATGCTATGGACACAATGTTTTCAAGAATAGCTGAATTTCATGGAGAGCAAACAAGAGATGAAATTTTTAAGGATTTAATAATTCCTCCCGTAGGAGTGCACCCAGAAAAAAAACCGAAATTCACTAAGAAAGTAATGAAAAGAATGGAAGATAATCTTGGAAAAGAAAGCACGATCGCACTTCTTTCACCTTGCCTTCACGGCCGCCCCCCTGACGATATTGAAGGAGATAAGACAATTCTCTCAGAGTTAGGTATTGACGGATTTTTGGAAAAAAAACACCAAGACTTAATCAAAAGACTCAAGAGCCATAGAGATGACGGAACGCTAGAATTTGCTCAGAGCATTGATGACGAAGTGATCGATTTTGTAAGAAATAACCAAGAATTCGGTGCAGGAGTAAGAAAAGGAAATTTCATTTATATCAGTAAAATCCCTTATCAAACTAAGAAATATCTAACTATAGAGGATAATAATATGAAAAAATATTATCTTTGTTATTGTCCTTGGGTTCGTGGAGCCTTGAAAGAAGGGACTGATGATGAACTATCAAATTCTTTCTGTTATTGTAGTGCTGGCTGGTATAAACTTTATTGGGACCAGATTTTTGAACAACCTGTAAAAGTTAAACCCGTAAAATCTGCTCTTAATAACGATATGGAATGTACATTTACGGTTCACATACCGGATAATATTATAAGTAAAAATTCATAATTTCAATTATTCATAAGGGTGATTTAAAATGAAATTGCCGAAAATTAAAATTACAATTATGAAAAGAACACTTAATAAAGATTTAATAGATGAGTTTATTGTAGAAGAATACAAAGGAATGAAGGCTTGTGATAAATTCGAAAATGGGCAAGAATTTATTATTGATCCTAATTTAGCCTCTATACCTGAAGGATTTTGTGATTGGGCCTGGGCAGATATTCGAAATGATATCAATCTAATCGCTTCAGGAGGAAATATTTTGGGAATGAATAAAAAAGGTGTAGCTGTAACCAGTTGTACTGACTGGTTCCGACCTGTTTATTTCAAAGTCGAAAGAATTGGATGATTTTTAATTGAAAAATTATTCGCCTATCTCATCTGTTAAAGAATGTACTAACGCATGTAATTCCTTCTTCACATTTGTTAATCCCAATTCTTCAAGAAGTTCAAGTGAACGACTACTCAAAGAATAGAATGACCTTGGTTCGGAGCGTTTATAGTCTTGAACTTTTTTATTTTTTAAATAACCGTTTTCCTTCAAGATTTTTATGTGATAATTTAAATTATTCTCAGGGATTGACGACAAGAGGTTTCTTAGCTGAATAAAGCTTAAACTATCCTCTGCCAATAAAGTCAATAGAATCTTATAACGGGTTTTTTCTGAAATAAATTCCAGATCTTTTCTTTTATTTTCAAATTTTGGTGGAAGTTTCAAATTATCTCCCTCTTATTATTTATAATTGTTTTATCGTTTAGTTCCAAGGTAAATATGTTTTATCATATATTTAAATCTAACTCAAATCTAATAGAGTCAATTATTATTGACATATAATAATTTATAGTATAAATGAATTTCTAATATGTTTAGAATATTATAGGGGCAATTATATGGATGTTTTTCATCATAGTGCATGGGATGAATTTCTAGATGAATTCATTAGCGTCTTTTCTATTTATGATTTAATTAAGAATAAAGTATTCATTTGCGGGTCATACAGCGAAGACACTTTCGCAAATCTGCAGGAAGTACAAAAAATAATAAATGAGAACGAAAACAATCTTGGATTCTTTGAAAAAGAATTTAGACGCACTCATCTTGAAAATCTCATTCTTAAATTTGATCTAATCGCCAAATTCTCCGATGAAATCATCATGGTCATCGAACACGATAAGGGTGGACATATGATTGAGATGGGTATAATCCTTTCCTTTAAAGAATATTACAAGAAAACTAAGGTATTTGTCCTAAAGAATTTAGATATCACTGAAGTTCTAAAGAGAGGCGGACTTTTAACACCTTTCTTCGTTGAAGAAGAGAGTTTGTTTTACTTCGAAGATTTGGCGCAACTAAAAAGATATATTGATGAGATATACTAAGCCAGTTGTTCCTAACTTTTTGAAAATCCCCCATGATGGAACTCTATTTTGTAAGTGAGCTTCAATTTTTCGCAGTAAGATTCTATCTCAGACTCAATTAAATCCCATAGAGTGTGGTCCTTTCTGAACTCTTGATAGACAGGAATTAAGCCAGGATAGTGTTTTTTAATTATCTTAAGGATTCTTGGGACATTATGAGGTCTGAAATTTAAGTTCTCAAACATATACGAATCGGTATAGGCTTTTGTCTCTTCAATTATTGCTCTATAGTCAGTAATCTGTGGAAAAAATGGTGAAATGAATGTGTATGTTTTGATTCCGTTATCGTGAACTTCCTTTAAAGCCTTCAACCTTTCACGAGGCCTTGAAGCCCCTTTTTCAATAAGTTTAGCAAAATCCGAATCTAAAGTGTTAATCGATATCCCAACTTCAATATTTTCAAATTTCTTGAAAAGATCAATATCTCGTGTAACAAATTTAGATTTAGTTAAAACTGAAATCTCTGCTTTTGTACCAACGAGTTTTTCGAGAATCTTTCGAGTGTTTTCATATTTTAACTCAAGAGGAAGATATGGGTCGGTAACAGAACTAAGAAGTATTTTTTTTCCATCATACCTAGCTGGTTTAATTTTATCAAATTCGTAAGTCTTGATATCCAAGAATTCCCCCCATTTATCACCCTTATGGCCAGTAAATCTTATCATAAATTCAGCGTAACAATAAATACAGCCATGTTGACAACCAACATAAGGATTTATCACAAAATCAATTTTTGGAATGTTACTTTTCGTGATGAGACTTTTCGCTTTTCTAAGATTAATCTCCATTCTTTTACAATCTTCTTATTTTTATCTAATATCAAATAATTGAATGAGAGTTAAAAACACTTATTTTATACAATATTAATACACAGTTAATTATACGACTTTAAAAGGATAATAAAAGTGGTTTAGATTAAAAAATTTTTAAGTAAAATCTATTAATATATCTGAAATTAATATATATAAAAAATCAAAAAAGGTTCTTATATGCCATTGAAATTATTTGAAAATAAGAGAACTAACAAAATCGTCCTCTATATTATTCTAATAGCACTATTAACTACTTCGGCTATTCTAATTTCTATGATAATAATCTACTACATTTCTCTTGAAAACAATGGAGGAGGAGGATGACCTAGTACGTGCAGTATCTTAATAAATGTATTTTTAACTTTAATGTAAAAAAAGGATGATTTTTGCGAAAAAATATTAGTCGCAAGATGACTAACCCCGCAAGGGTTAAAAACAATGGTTAAAAAATAATACGAATACTATTATATATAGTATATAGTATTAATTAAATTATCATTAACAAAATTTGTTGAGAAAATTTTGTTTTCCGGTACAGAATAATGTCGAAAGAAACTCCCGATAATGTTAAGGACGCTCTGCGTGCTATAGGCCTAACAGACTACGAGATAGCTATCTATCTAACTCTAATCTCAAAAGGACCGATGGACGCGAGGGAGCTTTCCGATGCAAGCTCGGTCCCTTATTCTAGAATTTACAATATCTTGACCCAATTAGAGAAAGAAAAGAAATGGATCATAAAAGAAGAGGAATCTAGACCTAGCCGGTATTTTGCAAAAAGCCCCGACGAGGCTTTAATAATCGCAAAAAAGCAATACAGTGTTCGTTTTGATAAACACTCGAATGACATCATTAGAAACCTTACTCCTATTTATGAATCGCACGATACGCCTATTAAAGTTGCTTTATATATTCATCGTGGAAGAGATGTCTGCATAAATCGAAGTATGAATATTATTGATAACGCAAAGAATTCACTTTATATTGTTGCACCATATTATGAATTTTTAGAGCTTTTTTATGATGGAATCAAAAAAGCAAGGGCTCGGGGAGTAACAGACATTAAACTGTTAATAGAAGAAGAAGCCGTGAAAGACGAAAAATTCGTAGAAATAATTGAAAAAAAATACTCCAAAATCTGCGAGATTCGTTCTCGAGACCAAGTTTTTGGAACAAGTATAGTAATGGATGAAGGGGAAGAAGCGTTCATAATTTTAACACAAGAAATTTTTAAAGGATTGAGTTATTTCGGTGTAGATACCGATCACATTGCATTTGGTCCCGCTAGCAATTTCTACTTCAATTATCTCTACAAAACAGCTGAAACTCTAAAATTTGATTAAATTTTTTTTAAGAAATTAACTAATCTTTATCATCTTCCCTAAAAACAGGGAGTATCAAATGAGACTGGTGTTCTGTATCATGATATACTTTTTGAGACGCTATCATATAATTTCCTTCCGTTACCTTACCAGCCAAGTTGGAGTTTACATCAAACCGAGGAAAGTTGCTGGAAGATATTTCTAACCGGATTTTATGGTCCTTAGGAAAATAAATTGCAGTTGTACCAATTACAATTTCATACTTGTATATATCATTTGGAGTAATTAACTTGGGATCATTTAAATCACCGTTAAGATAGCGGGTTCTAACTCCTGAATCAACTATATTTACAGCTTTTTTATTGCCGGGGTAAACATCGACCAATTTTACCATAAAATCGGTATCTTCCACGGAGGTAGAAGCATAGAGTATTAATTTTATTTCACCAATAACTTCTAAACCTTGTTCGAGAGTTTTAGATGTATATACTAACACATCATCTCGTTTCTCGATATTAGTCTGATCTTGAGCACCACTTAATAAAAAGAGGTTTCTTCCTCCCCTTGTCATAACAGGATCAGAAGGATCAAATTGGAATATGTCAGGGAGTTCTTCTTCTGGAACGATTTTAGAGAGCATTCCATCTCCTAATAAACTATTACTCTTCCCATTCGAGTGTAGGTATAACTTTATTTCTGCGGAGGATGGCGGCCAATTATTGAAAGCTCTCCAAATATTTTTATTTAATATAAAGGCCTGTATAAGTGGTATTTTTGATAAATCTGATTCCTTTCCCTTCAGACACGAATCGTACCACCAAAATGGGAGTATATTCTTAAAGAAAGCAAAATCATCTTTTAAATTTGTATACTTTAAGGGCTTGATAAATAATTTTTCCATATTTATATGAGACCAAGGTCCTATAATCATTTTAAATTTGTCTTTGAAAAAAGTTGGGGCTGCTTCTTTAATTAACTTCACGTCTCGCATCATATGTTCTATGAACATGTCATACCAGCCCCCAATAAATAACATAGGCGAATCTAATTCGTAATTAAGCCCAAATGCATAAGGAGATAAATCATAATTTTGAAATAAGTCTCGTTCGTAAAATATTTTTTTGATAAGTTTTAAGAAAGACCCTTGATCCTTTTTCGACACGTCTACTTCTGTTTTATAGACACTATTCATCATTTTAATCAGGTATTTAGGACTTTGAACAGTTGCTAGATCTGATAATTTAGGTCTTTTAGAACTAAGCGGCTCGTTGTAGAAGCTACTTGATGGATTAAAAAACAGTTTTTTATACAATCCTTCCTCGTCCCACTGGTCAAAATCCATAGTTGATAGATTTTTCATCGTTGCAGTAGAAAGCATTATTAAATACACAGCTCCCGAAAGTCCAACGGGGTATAGTCCACCAGGATGCCAAAAAACATTTGAAAAAGAACTATGAATTGGATTGAGACACGTGAGTAAGCTTTCATTGCTCCAAGAAACAGCCAGCTGTGTTATACCTAAGTATGACAACCCCCACATACCAATTTTCCCATTGTACCAAAATCGTTCGGAAATCCAACGCAAAGTGTCTAGTCCATCTTTCCGTTCGTAGAAATAAAGTGAATTAGTTCCATAATCGCTCGATCCAGCACATCCTCGAATGTCTTGAATTACTACGACATACCCCTTAGAAGCTAAAAAATATCCCAGGATACTAAGTCGATTTTTCCAATAAGGCAATCTCACTAAAATTGTCGCTTCTTTACCTTTCTTATTGTAAATCTCTTTAGGTAGATAAATGTCTGTTGCTAGTTTTCCACCATCTTCAAGTTCAATTAAAACTTCTTTTAATCTTCTCACGTCGTTTTCTGGCATAAAATTCATTCTCCGGAGTCTTGTAAAACGTCCTATAAGTTTAAACGTTTTCAATAGGGGAGAATAAATATAATCAATAAAAAATGACATCCGAATAAAAAAGGAGTTCAGAGGTGCTATTATTGTTGGTAATCTAAGACCTATCTCTATTTCTTTAGGATTAAAATTTCGTGGCATACTTCAAAAATAATATAAAGTTTAAGATTTTTGAATTTAACTGTTTAAAAAGTAATTGTAATCGCATTTTCGGGACAAACTTCTACACATTTAAAACAACGACTACATAGTGATTCCCAAATAGGTGTAATTCTCCAATCTTGTGGATCATGAGGATCTATTTGCTTTTTCTCAGTGCCTATCGTCTCGTGCATAACGAAAACAGCGGGATCACAAGCTCTCATACAGAATCCACAATCCCTAGGGTCAACTTTACCATTTTCTCCGCATTTAGTATAATCGATTTTTATCTTAGTCTTTTTCTTTTTCTTAGTTTTCTTAATTTTACTCATATTATCACCTAGTAGATTCCATCAAATCCAGGATATTCTTCTCTGGGAATTAATTTTAAAGCATCGTTTTTACACGCATGACGACAGACACCACAACCAAAACATTTGTTATAATCAATGATTACTCTATTCATTGAGGGAATAAATCGAATGGCGTTTAGTTGGCAAGTAGCAACGCAAGATTTACATCCTTGACAGTTATCTTGATCTAATTGAATGATGTATTCAGCTTTATACATAGCCATTAAATCAAAATTATTCCGTAAAGTAAAAGCTCCACACTCTGGACTTTCGCAAGAACATATAGCGTTTATATAAGGTATTGGTTGGAACCATACCGTTGAAATATATCCCTTTTTATTAAACTCTTCTAATTTTTCTATCGCTGTTTCACGATCAATCCTAACTGTTCTTTCTTTAGGTATAAAACGTGGTAGTTTTTCAATGACCTCTGATAAGACACCAAAGTTGATACATACAGCTTCCTTCTCTTTTCTCTGCATCCATCGACACATACAATAATTGCAGATTATAGGTTCAGCAGCTAATTCTGACATAATAATCTGAGCATCTTCTAAAGGAATCACTTGACCGAAATGGCCATCAGCTCTCACAGGATTTCTGTTTTTTTTCTCGCTATGAATCATATTCTCAGCTCTCCATCGAAGCACCTTCCCTATAACTGGCATCTTTAACTTGTAACCTAAACTTTTAGAAGAGAAACCCATTATTTTTCTGATAAAAACTTGCTCAAAATTCATCCATTGCTCGGTTAAGTAATCCTTCATATTGTGTTCTTCCGCTAACTCATTGGAGTAGTTTCTAGCATTCATATACCACTTTTTACCCGCTCCATGAGACATACACCATTGGCACATAAATAATTCCTTCTTCTAACTTCATTAATTTCCTAATTTTAATAATAAAAATTAGGCTTTTTACTTTATAAAAGTATTTCTTTATGCACAAGCTAAAGATTTAAGGAGTTACAGATTAAAAACTCTGATTTCAACCTTAAATATATTATTTCAAAAAAGCTCTTTTACCCAAATATATAAAAAGTTCACCCAATTCAAAAACTGTGAGTGGAAATATTAGATGAGCCATATCAGTCCTTAATTCTTGTTTGTCTTTCCCTGAGATGATTAATTTCTCAATATCCTCAACAAAATCATCCATATTCAGGAAGAGAATCTCAATTTT
>JABXKD010000040.1 GCA_013375475.1 Promethearchaeota archaeon | reverse complement strand
ACCCCTTATTGTATCTGGAGGAGGAGTATCAAGGGCAGAAGGTTGGAACGAACTTCAAGAATTTGCGGAATACTTAAAAATTCCTGTTATGACTACTCTTATGGGTGTTGGAACTATCTCAAGTAAATCAGAAAGTTTTCTTGGTACAACAATAAATGGCCCGGGGTTAAAGGCAGGTCCAGAGGCAGATGTAGTTCTCGCTCTAGGATGTAAGTTTACTTATATTATGGCTCACGGGGAAGAACCATTCTGGAGTAATTCTCAAAAGATGATACAAGTCGATATTGATCCCTCCATAATCGGACGCGCTAAGCCTATTACACTTGGTATAGTTAGCGACTGTAAACAATTCCTAATGCAAATCTTAGAAGTAGCAAAAAAAGGTCAAAAAGTTGAGCAGAGAGAATGGTTAAACGAGTTAGCTAAATCTAGACAAAATTATATTGAAACCATCATGAAAAAAGCGACAAGAGATAAGATTCCTATATTACCTCAAAGATTAGTTAAGGATGTTTTAGAATTCATGGATGAAGATGCGATATTTATTAATGATGGCGGAGATATAGCTTGTTTCTCTATAGAACAAATAGATTTCTATAAGCCAAGACCTCCCCTCTCTTTCTTGCAAGCTATCGGTATGGGCCATTTAGGAACATCGGTAGCGTATGGAATCGGAGCGAAGTTAGCAAAACCGGACAAACAAGTAATATCAATATCTGGTGATGGAAGTTTTATGATGAATATTCAAGATCTTGAGACTGCTGTTAGATTAGGTTTAAGTAATTTAATCTTCGTGATAGCAAATAATAGTGCTTGGGGAATGCTTAAGTCAGGTCAAAAAATGTATGTAAGTAAGCATTATATTGATGTAGATCTACCCGCTTTCGACTTTGCTAAGTGTGCTGAAGGATTTGGGTGTTACGGAGAGGTTGTGACGGATCCAAACGAAATTAGATCGGCTCTAGAAAGAGCTAAAAACTCCGGAAAACCAGCAGTAATAGATGTTAAAACTATCTGGGCTCAAATACCTGATGCAACAAAACTTATGGGAAGTATGGGAATCCTTTAAATCTATTTTTAAAATTTTGTATAAATTGAGGTGTAAATAAGTGAAGGGCGTATCTTATGAAGGTGTTGGAAAAATTGTTGTAAGAGACGATTTACCAATGCCTAGTGTTAAACCAGACGAGGCTTTAATCAAAGTTAAATATTGTGGTATTTGTGGTTCGGATGTTGAATCTTTTAAAAAAGCAGGTATGTATGGTTCAGGGACAATTATAGGGCATGAAATATCTGGAGAAATAATAGAAATAGGCGATAATGTAAAAAAAGTGAAAATTGGAGATCACGTAACTATAAATCCGAATGTTCCATGCTACAATTGTTATTGGTGTAATCAAAATCAAGAGAATAAGTGCAAATTTGCCCCTAGAGCTTTAGGATCACTTACTGATGGTGCAATGGCCGAATTTATTAATGTAAACGAGGAAAGAATTCACATTTTGCCTGAATCAATCTCATTAGAAGAAGGAGCCATGATCGAGCCACTGGCGGTTGGTATTTATTCTGTTCAAGAGTCTGGCATAAAAATAGGTGATAGCGTTGCGGTTTTTGGAACGGGTACTATTGGTTTAATCACAATTTTAGCGTTAAAAGTAGCAGGTGCAGGTAATATTTATGCGTTGGAGCCAGTAGAATCTAAGCACAGAATAGCGTTGGGAATGGGGGCCAATAAAGTATTCACTCCACAAAACTGGAAAAAGATTCAAAGATTATGTGATAAAATAGGGCCAACTCATATATTTGATTGCGTAGGAATAAGTGAAACGATTACATCAGCAATAGATCTTGTAAGAAGAGGAGGGTATATCACAATGATTGGTATGGATCCTGAAATCACGGACCTAAGAAATTTCTATGGTATTGCAATTAAAAATATCACATTGAGAGGTATTTTTGCATATAATCAAGGTACATTTAAAACTGCTATAAATTTATTAGATCAGAAAAGGGTGAATATAAAACCACTAATTACTAAAATAATAAAACTAGATGAAGTTCCCATAGCATTTGAAGATTTATCAAAAGGATTACATGACGATATAAAGATCATGGTTAAGATAGAATAATTTTTTAATTTTTTTTCTTATTATTTTCTTTTTTTATCATTAAGATTCTTCCCACGAATTATGACATAAATTCTCTTTTTCCAGATTTATTTTGATGAATTCGGTAAAAATTTATAAATTCATGTAACAATAAGTAAGATATTCACCAATTTTGTGAATAAAAATTAAGAGGTTAATCTAATGGAAATGAAAATGAGTCCATATGATGCGAAAATATGGACGAAATCTTATGATAAACATGTAAAACCTTCTTTAAACTATCCCAAAGAGAGTCTTGGTGATTTATTTGATAAAGCTATGGCTAAATATCCCGAACGCGTCTCATGCTATTTTATGGAAACTGCAATGACTTTTGGAGAACTAAGAGATTATGTACATCGATTTGCTACCTTCTTACAAAAAAATGGCTTGAAAAAAGGAGATCGCGTGGCAATAAATTTAGCTAATTGTCCTCAATATTTAGTAGCGCACCTTGGTACTTTGTTAGCGGGGGGTGTTGCTTCTGGTTGTTCGCCTTTAATGAGCCCTACTGAAATAGCTTATCAAATTAACGATAGCGAGGCAAAATTCTTTGTTACTTTAGATGCTTTTTACGAAAAAGTGTTGACTAAGGTTCTGGAAAAAGTACCGAAGCTAGAATGTGTAATTACGACGAATATCTCGGATTATATGGGATTACCAAAAATTAAGGTTATCCTAGGAAAACTGATAGGAAAAATACCTAAAGGAAAAGTATCACCATTTACTGGTAAATTAGTGCTTGATTTTGATGAAGTCATAAAGACGAATAGTGATTTAAAACACGTTGATATAGATAACAAAAACGATCTCGCTCTGCTTCAATATACTGGCGGAACCACGGGATTACCTAAGGGAACCGAGCTTACTCATGCAAACATTATTACCAACATTGTGCAAATCTCCACTTGGATTGATAGAGCAGCAGAAGAACAAGAAGAAGCCAACAATTTGTCTGCCTTTCCTCTGTTCCATCTTGCAGGTTTAGCTATGAGTATGGTAACACTCTATCTCTCCGCCTCTCAAATACTAATAGCCAATCCGAGAGACACAGACCATTTAATTGAAGAAATAAAAAACAAAAAACCTATGATTATAGTAAATGTTCCAACCTTGTATTTAGCAATAAAAAATAACGAAAAATCTAAAGATATCCCCCCTGAGGTTTTAAAAAACATTGAAGTTTACATTTCTGGAGCTGCTCCATTTCCAGCTGAAGCTATTAACGATTTTGAAAATAGTATGGAAGCTAAAGAAAAAGTATTGGAAGTGTACGGCATGACTGAAACAAGCCCGATCTTGTCAATGAACCCATACTACGGAACTAAAAAGGTCGGTACCGTTGGTCTACCTGTCCCCGATACTGACATTAGACTCGTTGATATCGAAACGGGAGAACAAGTTGAGCTTGGAAAACCAGGAGAAATAATATGTCGAGGTCCGCAAGTTACACGGGGTTATTACAATAAGCCCGATGCAAACGCTAAAACCATCATCGATGGATGGTTTCATACTGGCGATGTAGGTGTAATGGACGAAGATGGTTATATTACAATTGTAGACCGAACTAAAGACATGTTAATTGTGAGCGGGTTTAAGGTATACAGTGTTCATGTTGAAGATATATTAACTAAACATCCAGATATAGAAATGGTAGCAATTATCGGGTTGAAAGATACTGATCGCCCTGGAAGTGAAATTGTTAAAGCAATAGTCCAATTGAAAGAAGGAATTGAACCAACGGACAAAGTACAAGCAGATTTAAAAGATTATGCAGCTGAAAATCTCTCTAAATATGAAAATCCAAGATTATGGGAGTTTCGAGAAACTCTCCCGCTCACTATAGTTGGTAAGGTCTTAAAACGAGCATTAAGAGAAGAATCAACAAAAACTGATTAAATAATACTTTTTTTTCTTATTTTATAAAAATATTTTAAGGACCTCATCAAATACTATTCATACTCATTAAAATATTTCATGTTCAAAGAGTTGATCTTATTGGTTAATAAAAAAGGAAAAGTTCAATGTATAAATGACGAAATCCTCGAAAAACTCTCTTTAAAAACCCGAAATAAGTTTTTGAATTACAATCTGATGAGTTTTTTAAAGCCGAAACATTTTGATTTCCTTAAACAAGCTCAGAAATTTTTTGTGAAATTTGAAAAGGAAAAAAATATAACCCATAACGAAGATTTCTACGAGTGGATACCGGAAATTGGCAGAAATGGATTTATTACTCGAATGCACAAATTTGATAATTTAGGATTAGATTTTGAACCCTATGGGCTGACTACGGAATTTATGAGAGTCTTGGCTATGGATTTCTTTGATCCTCAACTTTCGATGGGCGCTGGAGCTACGGTTTTAGCTGTGAATCCTTTATTACTTCATCACGAAAACGTTGAGGTTCGGTTAAAAGCTTTAAAGGAATTAGTAACGGGAGAGAAAATTGGATGTATTTGCATAACAGAGCCAGAGAGGGGATCCGATGCAGTTCATATGCTAACTACCTGTGATGAACAAGGAGATGGCAGTTATATTTTAAACGGGCAAAAAATATATCAAACTAATGGAAGTAAAGCAGATTGGGCGGTAGTTTATGCAGTTACAGAAAAGAATAACGGTAATACCATGGCTCAGTTTCTAATTGATACATCTTGGGATGGTTGGACTGCTGAACGTGTTAACATTCCCTGGACTCCAAGGATTCATATAGGAAAGGAAACTATGGCAAATATGAAGGTTCCTTCCGAATATCTACTAGGAAAACCGGGCGAAGGGAGATCCCACTTGTTCGAAGGGCTTAATTTAGAAAGATTAGGGATCGTATGTTTAAATTTAGCAGAAGCTTGGAATGCGATCACTCATGCTGTAATATATTCTAACATGAGAAAGCAATTTGATAAGGAAGTCTTGAAATATCAAGGAGTAGGATTTCCTCTGTCTGATTTGTGGGCTCAGACAGTAAGCATGACATTAGCTAATTTAAATATTTGCCAAACGATTGATGATAAGATGGAAAAAATGGGAACTTTACCAAAAGAATTTAATTTAGCTCTGGTTGCTACTGCCTCTCAGCTTAAGTTTCTTAGCACAAAACTATGCGAGCGAGTTGTTTACGAGTGCGCTAATCTTATGGGTGGAGCAGGAGTTTGCGATAATACATTAATGCATGATCTTTTAGGAATCACAAGAATTCAGGAAATTGGCGGAGGAACAAGACAAGTACAACAATATATTATGAGCTTAACGCTAAGACAATTATTTAAAATGCTATAAAGATTGATTTTTTAAATTAAATCTCTTTTTTTTTTTTATTTTATTAGTAGAAAACAATTATAAATGAGTAAACCAAACTCTATATATATTCAATTTAAGGTATTTGAGTGTAAAATATGAAGGTAGAAGATATTCAAGATATAATTTATGAAAAGGAAGAAAACGGTATTTGTACAATCACCTTTAATAGACCAGAAAGAAGAAACGCACTATCGCAAGTTACCTTTTTAGAAATACAAACAGTTTTAGATGATATGGAAAAGGATAAAAATACTCGTGTCTTAATTATGACTGGCTCTCCGGAGGGTAGAGCTTTTTCCTCGGGAGGATATTTTAATATGAAAATGATGACGCAAATTCCCGAAGAAATACTAAAGGAAATTGATTTGATGGATATCGCTCAAAAAAAAACTTGTATGAAATTTTGGAACTTTACAAAGCCTGTGATTGCAGCTATAAATGGGTTGGCTTTAGGTGCAGGCTTTACAATGCCCCTGGTGGGTGCTGATCTAATCTATATGGCCGATGATCCTGAAACTTATATCGGATTAATATTTGTTAAACGCGCAATTATACCTGAGTTTAGCCTTTCTTTCTTACTTCCATTTTATGTTGGATTCCAGAAAGCAAAGGAAATATTATATTTTGGAGATAAAATCTACGCTAAAGAAGCTGAAAAATTAGGTTTGATTAATAAATCAGTACCCCCTGGAGATTTGATGGCTTTAGCAAGAGAAAAAGCCGAAAGTTTAATCCCGCCAAAAGGACCAAGCGCTGCTATAAAGCTTATGAAAAAAACTATGCATGACTACTTCAGAGACATATTATCTAGCACTTTAGATAAAGAAAACGAAGGTATTCAAGCGTCGTTAAAAACACGCGATTTTAGGGAATCTACAAAGTCGTTAAGTGAAAAGAGAGATCCAGTTTTTAAAGGAAAATGATATAAGTTAAGATAACTAAAAATTAAGGATTATAATGCTAAAACAGAATATTGGATTTGATAATGAAAAATATCTAAAAGAACAATCTAAAAGCATAGTTGATCGCGCAGCTCAATTTGGAAATAAACTATATCTTGAATTTGGCGGAAAACTTGTATATGATTATCATGCTTCACGAGTTCTTCCTGGGTTTGATCCAAATGTAAAAATGAAACTCCTAAAGGAACTCAAGGATAAAATTGAGGTTATTGTTTGCATATACTCCGGAGATATAGAAAGAAGGAAAATTCGGGCAGATTTCGGGATAACTTATGACATCAATGCATTGAAATTAATTGATGATCTTCGAGATGGAGAAATTAAGGTAAGTGGTGTGGTTGTCACTCGCTACAATGGACAACAAGTAGTAAAACAATTTATGAATAAACTGGAGCGTCGTAACATTAAAGTTTATACACATGGTTTAATTAAGGGATATCCAACTAATATAGATTTAATTATAAGTGAAGAAGGGTACGGTGCAAATCCATACATCGAAACTTCAAAACCTATAATAATCGTTACTGCCCCCGGTCCTGGTAGTGGAAAATTGGCAACATGCCTCTCGCAAATTTATCACGAGCATATAAACGGAATCGATGCGGGCTATGCTAAATTTGAAACCTTTCCAATTTGGAATTTACCATTGAAACACCCCGTAAATATGGCGTACGAATCTGCTACTGCTGATCTTGGCGATTTTAATCAAGTAGATCCTTTTCATCTTGAAGCTTATAATATAACGGCAGTAACCTATAACAGAGATGTAGAGATTTTTCCCGTGGTTAAGAAAATAATGCAAAGAATTATGGATAGTAGATTAGTCTATAAATCACCTACAGATATGGGCGTGAATAAAGCAGGTTTTGCTATAATCCATGATGATCTTGTGCAACAAGCCGCAAAACAGGAACTTATCAGAAGACATTTGCGATATAGTTGTGAATATGCGATGGGTGGATCAGATAAGAAGACTGTTCAAAGAGCGGAATTGTTGATGAAAGAACTGAATCTCAATGTAATTGATCGAAAAGTTGTAAATGAAGCTCGACAAGCTTCTAAAGCTGCCGAAAAAAAAGGAAAAGGAAACGAAGGAGTATTTGCTGGAGCTGCATTACAATTGGTTAATGGAAAGATTATAACTGGTAGTAATTCACCATTAATGCATGCTGCTTCTAGTTTAATCTTAAATACAATTAAAGAATTAGCGGGTATTCCTGATAATATACACCTCTTATCTCCAAATATACTAGAGTCCATTAGTTATCTAAAATCGGAAATTTTCAATAACAAACGATTAAGTCTTAATCTTGAAGAAACTCTAATAGCTTTAAGTATCAGCGCTGATTTCAACCATTCTGCTAAAGTAGCTATAGAAAAACTTAAGGAGTTAAGCGGATGTGAAATGCACTCAACTCACATACCTACACCAGGAGATGAAGCTGGTTTAAGACGACTAGGTCTTAATATAACATCAGACCCAAACTTTTCTTCGAAAAGTCTATTTATAACCTAACTATTATTCATCCCTATTTGGTTTTGAGATTAACTCGAAATTCTTATTAGCTGTGTTTGATACTTAATATTTTTATAGGAAAATATTATAATTTTTGATACAATCAGAGAAGTGTAGTTTAATTTGACAGATATAACTAATGGTAATACGCGATTTATATTCGTTACAGGGGGTGTAATGTCTGCTGTAGGAAAAGGTGTAGCTACAGCAAGTCTGGGAAAAATACTCCAATTCCGAGGTTTCAACATCTCTGTAGTTAAAATCGATCCCTACCTCAATGTCGATCCCGGAACGCTTAATCCAATAGAACACGGAGAATGCTTTATAACTGAGGATGTATGGGATTTTACTCCTGTTCATGGATCAGACGAAAGATCATATAGAATTTCCGAAATCGATCAAGATTTTGGAACATATTCGAGGTTTCTAGGAATTGAGATGCATCCTTCCCATAATATAACTTCTGGTCAAATCTATCTCTCAACAATCTTAAGTGAGAGAAAAGGTAAATTTTTAGGCAAGACTGTTCAATTGATTCCTCATGTAACGAATATAATAAAGGAAAGATTGATGGAAATTTCCAAAAATGAAAACCTAGATGTACTTTTAATCGAATGTGGCGGAACAGTTGGCGATTTAGAATCCAGTATTTTTCTAGAAGCTTTTCGACAAATTAAATTAGAAATTCCTAATCGCACAGCTCTCGTTCATGTTACTCTTGTTCCCTATTCTCGCGCTGTTGGTCAACAAAAATCCAAACCAACTCAACATTCTGTAAAATTGCTTCAAAGTATGGGATTACAGCCAGATATTATAATTGGTAGAAGTGAAAAACCTCTTACAGAGGATATCAGATCAAAAATATCCCTTTATTCGAATGTTCCCGAAACTGCCGTAATTTCAAATCCTGATTTAGAAATAGTATATGAACTTCCCATTTTATTCGAAGAACAGGGATTAGGAGATTTTCTCTGCGAATTAATCGATTTGAAAGCTAAACTGGTTTCTTATAGCGAGGTTAATAATTATTCGGAATGGTTGAAAATGGTTGAAATGTATAAGAGCGCTAATAAAGCAGTAAAATTAGCCATGCCTGGAAAATACTTCAACATTTCAGATTCATACATCTCGATAAACGACGCCTTAGAGCACGCAGCAGCACATCAAGGTTATAAGACAGAATTGAAAATGATAAATATAACGGAAGAAACTGACATTGAAGATGAATTGAAAGATTGCGACGGAATCTTGTTGACACCAGGATTTGGAGAGCGGGCAGTAGAGGGCATGATAAAATCTGCTGAATATGCAATGGAAAATAAGGTTCCTTTTCTTGGCATCTGCTTTGGAGCTCAATTATTCTTTGCTGCCTTCTGTAGAAAGTATTTGGGATTGAGTAATGCAAATTCTTCCGAAATTGACCCGAATACTCCATTTCCCGTAGTAGATCTTCTGAAAAGTCAAGAAGATGTTACTGAAAAAGGCGGAACAATGCGTTTAGGTGCTGAGAAAATAATTATTAAAGAGAATACAAAACTTTACGAAGCTTATGGACAAAAAGAGATTTTCGAAAGATTTAGACATAGGTATCACATTCAAGAGCGATTTATAGACGAAAAAGCAAAAGAAAAAGGGCTTGTCATTTCAAGTAGAAACGGTTCTGGCGAAATAATTAACAGTATAGAATTAAATAGAAAAGATCATTGGATGGTTGGAACTCAATTTCATCCAGAATTTAAATCTAGACCCTATGCTCCATCAAAGGTTTATTATAATTTTATTGAAGCATGCGTGACATATAAAAATAAAAGAAAAATAAATTAGTCCCGAATAGCTAGCACAGTTAAGTCTTCTAAACTTTTCATGCCCCTTGATTCGGTATCGCTATAAGTTATGTAATCGTTCTCACCTAATTCTACCTCTCCAGAATCAGTAGGGAAAACACCCCTTCCTTTTAAAACTAAGAAAACGACCGGATGGGAACCAAGATGGGGTTCGATTTCTAACCCTTTTTTTAAGGAAATTCGCATTACCTTAAATTTATCTGAAATATAGATAGGATCTTTTGAAGGTGCATTTAAATTAAACTTCTGATTTTCAAATATATTTTTAGTTTCTATAATGCTCACCTCTATAGTCATATGGTAAAATTACTTTCTTTTGATAATGCAGTTATGATTTTAAAATTTCTTCTTCAGAATTATAAGATTATGGCAAAAAAAGAAAGTAGAATTCAATTCAATGAGTTTTGAAAGAAATAACTACTCTGGATCGATTTCAAGAATTTTCTTCACTAATTCTTTCTTTTCTTCTAAATTTGCTTGACGAGAAATCATGATTCTTTGAGCCTGAGGAGATCCTGCTCCGTGCATAGATTCCGTTCTGTAACTCACAGAAGCTACTCCCATAGTTAAATTTTCAATAAAACGAAGCACCTTATATCTGTCTTCTACACACATTCCTTCACAGGTCGTTAGATACTTTTCGATTAAAGGTCCGATTTCCTCTGACTTAAGATCTGCCTCAGAGGGCATAGTACAAATCATTCCGCCAGCGATGTCTTCAGCTAATCTCCCGATCTCATAGGGAAAACGGGTTACATTTTGTTTGCACACATTTGCTAATAACATGTCCATTTCATAATTACCCGATTCTCGTTGGAATCCTAAGGAACTACAAGCTATTCCACAACTATAGAGCGTTTCATTGAGATGAGTCATCTCGACTAGTTTATCTCTTACATGTGATGCTTTATCTGTTCCATTATATTCAGAAATAAGGGCAGTAGCTCCAATTAACACATCTCCTACGCCTACCTTGCATCCTCCATAGGATTGTCTATGAAAACCAGCAAATCGATTAACTAATTCCCCCGAGAACTCAATTTCACCATTCATAAATATGTTTTCATTTGGTACAAAGACATTATCAAAAACCACGAAAATTTCCTGACCACCAAATTTGAAGTTACCAATATCTAGTTCATCGGCCTCAATTTTTCGAGTATCACATGACTGTCTACCATAAATCATCGTTATCCCTTTTTCATTTGTATTAATTCCGAAACTTATTGCATATTCCTCTTCTCCCGGTCTCAAGGTGAGAGTAGGCATAATAATCGCTC
The DNA here is from genome assembly GCA_013375475.1 of Promethearchaeota archaeon. Lineage (GTDB taxonomy): Archaea > Asgardarchaeota > Lokiarchaeia > Sigyniarchaeales > SOKP01 > SOKP01. Next base: position 20,565 of record JABXKD010000040.1, on the reverse strand, counting down.
GATGAGAGTTTAAAAATCCAGTCTGATGCACTTTAGCCCCTCGAACGACAATTCCATCATCACTTCTATCAACCACATGTAAATAAGAGTCGGGATCTGCTTGATCCTTTGGTCTTTTACTTCTATCTCCTTTTGTATCTGTCATAGCACCATCGACCATGAGATCTTGCTTTTGAACTTCTATCCAATAATTCTTAAATCGAGTATGGTAATCAGTGTTATGCTTTTTGTCCATTTCATAGGTAACGCTATATAAGGAATTCGCTGCGTCAAAACCCACACATCTTTGAAAGCAACAGGCTGTATGCTGCCCTAATAACCGCTGCATTTTAACTTTGTTAATAAGATCTTCTGTTGATTGGTGGATATGGGTAAATCTATTTATTATTTCGCCGGTTAAATGAGATTTAGTCGTCATCAAATTCTTATATTCATCCATCTGGGCTAATTCATAAATTTTCATGACAGTATTTATCGATGGTTTTATGATTGGATGATTCCAGAATTCTTCTATTTTCTTACCGAACATATACAAATTTACAGGTCGTTGAATGCTTTTTAAGTATTCTTCTGGGGTCTTTAACGTCATTTTTCTAATTTTTTCTAATTATATTAAATTAGTTCTATTACACATAGTTTTTAAAAATAGTTCAAATATTTGTAAACCTTACTATAATTTCTCGTAAAATTTTATTTATTTTTTCTTCCTATTGGACAAGATTCAATGCACACATTACACCAAATCACGGTATTTTCTGATAGGTTCCTTAAATTCTTCAAACAATAATTCTGGCACAAATTTTTATTATACTTTCCACCTTCTAAAGCCCCCGCAGGGCAAGATTCAACACAAATGTTACAATTTATGCAATAGTCACTCTCCTGAATAGGGGTACCAAAAGATAGTTCTGCATCCGTTACCAATGACCTTAACCTTACTTGAGATCCATAAGTTTTTGTGATAAGGAGATTATGTTTTCCAATAGGACCAATTCCAGCTAGCGCAGCAGCATCTTTTAAAAAAAGACCTGGCTCATAAGTTATAATTTTTGATTTAAAGCCTTTTTTGGCTAAAAAATTCTTTATTCGATGGCATTGATTTAGTAATATTAAATCAGCAAAATGATAACTTTTTCCTTTATCTTCGTCTCTATTCCAAGCATCTAAGCTAATATCATATAAATGAAACCCAATTACAATAACAGTTTTAGAATTGCTAAGAAAAGAATCAGGTCTATGTTTTTTATTAAAACTATCGAAATTAGTCGTATCAGAAAATCCCACAAAGTCTATACCGATTTTGTCACAATATTCTATAAGTTCCTTTGTAAGGCTGTTAACTGGTTCCATCATATTGAGTTGTTATTTCTTTAATTTCAACTCACTTTCCAATAAACTCTGGTTCTTTTTTATCGTTAATAGCAAACACACCAATTTTAAAGTCTTGTGTTTCTGCAGATTTAATCTGCATCTGTCGCTCGTTTTCAAGATGATCTACCAATGATCCGCTTAAAGCATCAAAAAATAGTTTTTTCGTACGCGCATATGTTAGCGTTGGGCCACTAGCTAGTTTAGATGCCATCTCATTGGCTCGTTCTAGTAATCTCTCTGGATCAACAACTTCATTTACAAAACCTAGTTTGAACATATCTTCTGCTGTATATGTATCACCAAAAAACGCCATCTCAGTTGCTTGTTGCCATGTTAACTGACGGCTAAGCAGTATAGTTCCTGCAAAACCGGGAATTAACGCTAGTTTGCTAAACGATTGTCTAAATTTTGCTTTATTGGATGCTATGATTAAATCGCAAGAGAGCGCAAGATTCATTCCTGCACCTACAGCCCATCCATTTACAGCCGCTACTACGGGTTTTGGATATTGGCGTAATATAAGTGCGATCTTATATAGGTTTTTTAGAAGGTTGTCCATAAGCTCCCCCGGTTTCCCTATTTCAATACTTTCTTTAAAAGCTTTTATATCTCCTCCTGCAGAAAAAGCTTTACCAGATCCCGTAATCATCAAGCATCTTACATTTTCATTGTTCCGGAGTTGTTCTAGAACATCAAGCAATTGCTTAGCCATTTCTTGATTTAAAGGGTTGTAATTTTCTCCATCATTGAGAACAATTTTGGCAACCTTGTCTTCAATTTCTAATTTTATTTTAGTTTCCATGTATCTTCACCTTTATTTACCCCACATTCGAATCATTTCTCTTGTAATGAGATATCTCATGATTTCTGATGTTCCTGCTGATATTTGTCCAATTTTTGCATCCCTGTAATATCTTTCTAATGGATATTCTTCTGAATATCCCAATCCTCCAACTATTTGAACTGCATCTTGCGTGATTCGTACGGTGGCGTCCGCTATTCTAGCTTTCAATGCTGCAACTGTAGGTCTTAGGTAGTGACCTTCATCAAGCATTCTCGCAATTTGTACCATAGCGATTCTGTTTATTTCTATATCCATATACATTTCAGCAATTTTAAAGCTATTTGCCTCAAAATTGTAAATTGATTTTCCAAATTGTTCTCGTTTATGAGCGTAGCGATAAGCTACTTCGAACGCACTTCTTGCTAATCCAACATATTGAGAGGCTGTAAAAGTACGTTCACCATCTAACCCAAAAAGTAATACTTCTAGACCTTCATTTTCCCTATGAAGCATATTTTTAGCCGGGACTTTACAATTGGTAAACCTTAAATGCGAATTAGGCATACCTCTCCTACCCATATGCTTAAAATCTTTAATCACTTCAAAACCGGGAGTATCTGTCTCAAAGATAAATGCCGTCATCCCTTTGTGCTGTTTCACTTGATCATTAGTAATAGTATACATGCACAAGTAATCTGCTACACTTCCATTTGTAATAAAGCATTTTTCACCGTTTAAGATATAGTAGTCCCCCTCTCGAACTGCTTTTAACCTCATCCCACCAATGGCATCGGAACCTCCCGTTGGCTCTGTAATAGCAATCGCTCCGATTTTTGTTCCATCTCCAATCCCAGATAAATATTCCTTTTTCTGTTCAGATGTACCAAATTCAATTATAGGTCCAGCAAATAAGCATGAAGAGGCTCCAAAAATACCCGCTAAAGCGTAGCTAAAGGCAGTTAATTCTTCGCCTAAAATCGTGCGATAAAGAATTCCTTTCCCTTGTCCTCCAGCTTCTTCGGGGATAAGCATATCGAGATAAGGCATTTCTTTTAAAATTTTTACCGCTAAATTCTTGTCTCGATTTCTATCTATTTGTTCTGCATATGGTGCAACATGTGTTTCGCACCATCTTCGAACTTCCATTCTAAAATCGTTTTCTTCTTTCGAATAATAATGCAACCTATCCGGCATGCAAGAATACCCGAATTTTAATTCCAGATCTTCAAAATTTATGTGTCCCGACATGATTCAATACCATTCTATTTTTCTTAACTTTTTAGTTTCTTTTTCTAATTTATCAAATTTAACTAAGTAAAAGTAATATTCTTATTAAAATAGTTTTTTTAATTTTGGATCAAATTATCATTAAAGCTTTAAAGATGATTTATCCAAATAAGTTGTCCATTCTGGCTTTAATATGTAATATTGCTCAATTGCGTCTTTCATGGTTTTTCTACAAGCTTCGATTTCCCTGATTGTTGGGGGTTCAATTTGCTTTATATCGTCCGCCACTTTTAAGTCCCATGCTGTGTTTTCTTTCACCTGTTCTATCGTTATATTTGGGTGTAACGCATCCAAATACGCTTCTTTAGTCTCGAGATCAAATCGCATAATGCAAAGCGGTGTAATAATTAATTCCGGACCTGTATCTGGAGGATATCCTGCTTTTACTCTACTATCATATCCCACTAAATATCCTGGATCAGTTATAAATTCTAATTTATTTTGGAACCTTCGTTTAGTATGCTCGTCTAAAAGCCAGACTAATCGTTTTGATAATCCTGCAATTTCGGTAGCGCCCCCTCCGCCTGGTAAACGATAAATTGGTTTCTCGTAAGGTCCAATTACAGTAGTATTGCAATTTCCATACTTATCAATAATAGAACTACTTAGAAACGCTAAAGTTATTTCACCTCGTTGGAGTACGGCCAAAGTGTCAATAGAATCACCTATGAATAATGAGTTAGGAACCAAAATTGGATCACTAATAGAAAATGGCATTTTGGTAGGCTCAATGAGTTTGTCTTGAGTTATACCTATTTCTATTAAATTGTATAGATCAGGAAAGTGCAGTAATCTTGCTATATGAACCACGAGAAATGGCCAATGAAAAGCGTTAAAGATAATATCATTTTTTTTAATTTGCCTACTCGCTGATATTAACATCATCTCAAAGCCTGTGTATTCAGTACAATAATTTTTTTCTTCTTCAGAATCCATAATCAACAGCTCCTTGTATTATGCTTTTTGCTTTTAACTTTATTATTCTTTTTTCTCCTAACACTTTTAAATATTCTTCTCTATCATTTACTCCCGTAACCCACTTTTCCAGCCAATTCTCCCAGTCTTCAATTGTTTTTGTTTCTTTCGCGTAATTGAAGGTATATTCTAAATCGGGGTAATAAAACCCTTGCATACTCCCAGGATGTCCCCCCCATGGCTCGTGTACAACAGCATCGACCTTATGTGAGGTTACTATAGTGCGTTCTGGGGATTCCATGATAACATTTTTATCTACAATCTCTTCTGCAGCCACAATTATCTTTTTACAAGCATTGATTCCATATTTAGTATCTCCAATAAACCCCCACATTTGAGCATTTCCTTCAGGATCTGATCTTTGTACTCGAACTATTCCTACATCTGGATTTATCGCAGGTACGACGCTAATTTTTTGTCCAGTAAATGGACATTCAACTTTAGCGGCCTTTATTCCCACTTCTTTTGGGTGTTCTATAATGCTAGTCCCTCCAAGTGACCTAATAGGTACAAAAGGGATGCCCATATAACCTGCAAAGAACGACATATTAATCATAAATAGCGATTGTTCGTTGTAAATTACTCTTTCTGGAATTTGTTCTTCCATAGCGCGTTTATAGTTCCAAGCGGGTTGGGGGCCGAGTCCGTTCCAGCAATGAGATGTTATTATTTGATTTGTAACCCCGGCACCTATCAATTGATCAAATAAAATACCTCCACTACATTTACAAATTTTGAGTTTCCTCTTCTTCTGCCTAATGATTTCGTGAGCGGCAGAGTATGCGACTCCATTACCAAAACCACTTAAAAAGACCATCTCCTCATCATTTACATACTTTCTTATAGCTTCTTTCATAGACATTAATTTATTAGCGATTTTTTTCACCTTAAATCTCTTGTTTTATAGCTTCTTTTTAATAGAATATTTATTTCTTCAAGATTTAGAATGTACAATGTTGATTTATATTTTTTTTTCTGTAAAAATAACGATGAACGTAAGAAGAGATTAATGTGAAAGAGCAGAAGCAAGAATTATATCTAGAACCGTTATTGGAATTTTAATGCAAATTATTAATTAGGATTAATTATTTTGAATTATATTACTGAAAAATTCGATAATTTATAGATCAAGTAAGAAGAGAAAGGAAAATTATAATGCTAATAAAATTAGTTGGAAGAGCTATTCTAGAGATTCAATGAATTAAGCGAACCTTTTTCTGAATTTAATTAATCTAATACATTTTGCATTTTTACTTAAATAATTCGAATCACTATTATCTGGATATGAACTTATGACGAAAGAAATATATAACGGGATTCTAAACTCAAAATTTAATTTTTAGGTTTGTTATATTTAAAGGAATAACAGAAATATGAAGGAAAAATGAGTTGAATATACTTAAACAATTAACAAGAAATTGGAAGAAAGAACCAAACAAAGCAATTCGTATAATTGCTTTTGGATCTAGTAATACCGAACTTCATTGGCACTCTTTAGGTCATTTTAATTGGTTCTCTTGGCTAACAGCTTCTTTCCGGGAATGGATTGGAAGACATGTAACCACCCTAAATCAAGGAATTAATGGAGAAACGGTCGAAGATCTCCTAAAGAGAATCGATCGTGATGTTATTAATTACAAACCAGAAGTTACCTTTATAACCATAGGTGGTAATGACGCCAATGCAGGAATGGCATTGGGTGATTATAGAGCTAGCTTAGAAAAAATTATTGATAAATTATATAAAATCAATTGCTTACCAATTTTGCAAACCTATTATTGTCCAATATATGAATTAATGCCAGAAACATTTCAAAAATTTCCAGAATATATGGAAATTAAAAGAGTGATAAGTTCGGAAAGGCAAATACCGCTTATCGATCAATACAAGTATTTTTCAGCGTTGTATCAAAACGAAAAAAACACCTACTCTGAATTGATGCTAGATGGTTTACACGTTAATCCCATTGGAAATGCAATAATGGGATTGATTGCATGTCGATCATGTTATCTACCAGATCCCGTTTTTTTAGATATAAAATTTGAAAATAAAGTTCAAATTTATTTAGATAAAATGAATCAATATCTAGAATTACCTTCTAGCGTTAAAGTTAGTCGACATGAAATAGTGAAGAAAAGTTATAGAGCATTTTTTTTAAAAAATTAAGATAGTGCTAAGAAAAAATTAACTACTTCGAAGTTTAATGGAAAATCGTTTGTGATTTCTTTGATGTTTATCACAATATCGAGTGAAATGATGTCATTTTATAAAAGATTGGAGCATCTCCTTTAAGACTAAATCTGGTTTAATGCTATCAAAAGCATTCCACCATTTATATTTATTCTTGAAATCGTCGTCATAATTTTTAGAGTCTATTATGGTTATAATATTTTTTTTAATCAAGGTTGAGGGATTTAAGATTTTTTTTTCATTTTCTTCTAAGAATTTCAAATTCAGGAGCATACATTCTTGCAAATCGTCGTAAAACAATAAAGGGATGTACTTTTTTACGCTACTCTCTAGTATATTCATAGTAGTTGTATCTTTAGGCCAATTATTACTGGAATAATTAATTACTTCAATATCAATTAGTTCAGGATGATACTGAATTTCAGTTGCTTTCTTAAGTTTTTTATATGTGGTAAAGTCTTTTTTTTTATACATTTTCACAGTAGATTGCTCTTGATCAATTTCAGTTAAGATTCTATTCTGTTGCATCCTTTTTTTACAAACTTCCTCTATAATTCCACAGTATTGGATAGCAGCGCTCACTAGATCCTCGCCCTCAACATAATTCTTAACCATTGTATGTAAGTATGCTTTTAAAAACGCAGAGAAATCTTCTTCGAGCCTATAAAGATTGCCATAAAGGAATCTCGTTGCCTCCCACCAGGATATCAATTTTTTGCTTGACAAATGTTTAAATAATTGTTCTGAAGACCGAATTTCAGAGAAGTAAATTAAATTTTTAATTCCACAACGAAGAAAATGAAAAGGATTAATAACAGCGAGTTGTTCCTCTGAAATTTGAAAAGAAACAACTTCCCTTGGACGAATGATTACCGAGCTCTCTCCGTTAAATACGCGATCGACACGCATAGGAATTGGAACAATTGGATTTCTTTCGATTGTTTTTATAAGATATGATGTATACGGGTTTAGGTATAAAGATGTATCAAAGGGAAAAATTTCAATATAAAAGAAAAACGGAGCTGCGTCCGATTTATAGGTTTTAAATTTGTATTGAGTTTTTTTGAACAAATATATCACGCTAATTTTCTAAACGGTAATTAAAAACCCAAGAAGAAATACTAAGAAAGCTGAAAGGATATCAAAAAGAATGCGAAATAGTTTATCACCTTTAGATTCTTTTGACTTAATATCATCTTTAAGGTAAGTCTTTATCATTTTTACTCCTATTTGTAAACTCTCCTTAACTCTAGAAAATTGTAATATAAGGATAATTAAACTAATAATTAATAGATCGCTGTAGATAATAATTAAGGGCATTATCAAAGTGCTACCTCTCAAATAATCCCGAACAACCACGCTCAATAGAATAGAATAAAGTGTTTTTGCGAGTATCAGCGGTAATAACCACTTTCTTCTTATTATCGTTAAAGATAATACAAGACCTATTAAAAACGATTTAACAAACCAGATGACTACAATATAGTTACTAACTGAAAAATATGCGGGATTTAAAAAAACTTCTGCAAAGGTAAAGTATAGAGTTGATATCATTACAGCTGATAACTTGTTAAAATGTTCACTCCCTTGTTTTACTATTAAGCCTCTGAAAACTGTTTCTTCTGAAAATGATATACTTAATTGAATAATAATTGAGTAAAATAAAAATAATATAAAATTGTCATCATATTCAAAGACTACTGAAAAAACACGTAAGGGCATGGTCTCGGGTAAGCCAATTGCAATTACAAATTCAAGAGGGATTAGTATTAAGAAGAACAATAAGAAACTATAAAGGAGTTGATAAGTGTAATTTTTCTTCGTCGTTTTATATAGTTTTAGAAAACCAATATGAGGCGTTAAATCTTTTTTTATAGGTCGTGAATTTTTTTTCTTAAGTTTATGAGATACAAATAAAAAAAGCATTATTCCTAAAAATATTGCGAAAGCTCTAATAATGTAAAAATAAATACTGAATAACGGTGAGGATCGATCTACTATAAGCGGTAATAAATACCATTCTAAAACTAAAAGGATAAAAATTATTGCGAATATCGGAAGTATTTCATAGAAAATAAATCTGAAGCGTTTTGAAGCTATTTCTCTTCGATTAAGAGATATTAATCTACCCATAAATGCCCATCATTTCTATAATGTAAATTAAAATAAATAAGCGAATATACTTTAAGAACTTTTATATCCTTCAAAATGCCCTAACCGTTGTGAAATTCTTCGGCTTTCCATGGTATAAAAGCCATCTTTAAAGATTTTAAACTACTTATAATTGGTGTAGTAATCTCTATATTCTATTCTTAAGAGTTTTTTATCAAGTTTTCCTACGCTCGTTCTAGGGATTTTAGATTCAAAGATAATATCTTCAGGTATCTGCCACTTTGCAAACAATTTTGCAAGGTGTTCACGGATTTCTTCTTTAGTGGTGGATTTATATTCTTCACGTAAAACTACCAAAGCTAAAGGTCGTTCATCCCATTTAGGATGAGATATTCCAACCACGGCTGCTTCAAGAACACTAGGGTGAGACATTAAGGAGTTCTCCATATCTATTGAACTAATCCACTCACCACCGCTTTTAATTACATCTTTTAACCTATCAGTAATTTTAAGGTAACCTTCAGAATCAAGACATCCTGCGTCACCTGTCCTAAAATACCCCCTCTCTGTAAAATTATCTTTAGTTTCTGGAGCATCGAAGTATTTTTCGGCTATCCAAGGACCTTTTATTAGAATCTCTCCAGAAGACTTTCCGTCGTGAGGGAGCTCTTTTCCATCCTTATTTACGATCTTAACATCTAATCCTGAAACAATAATGCCTTGCTTTTTCTTCAAGTTCCATAGTTCTTCCTCCGATAACTCTTTTTCAAGCCATGGTTTGAATGTGTTCAATGTTGTAATTGCCATCAGTTCAGTGGAACCATAAGAGTGAATTATTTCTGCTCCTGTTTCGTCCCAGAAACCACGCATCAATGCAATTGGGGGTTCTGAACCTCCACAAATTAAACGAGTCCCTGTTAAGTCTGGTTTTTGTTTCATCTTCCTAATAAATTCTAGCATTGCCATGAAAACTGCAGGGACAGCACCGGAGGCAGTAACTTTTTCTTGAACGAAGATATTTGTTAGTTCTTCAAGGTCGTTCAAATTCCATTTACCAGAGAAAATTAATTTAGCACCTACATAGGTTGCAGCCTGAGGTTTAGACCATCCGATGACATGAAACATTGGTACTAATTGGAAAACATTATCATTTACGCTCATTGAAAAGTGCGCTGCAAACATCATCGCTTGTAAATAAACATTTCGATGTGAATAATAAATCCCCTTAGGTTTACCAGTAGTCCCTGTTGTATAACAAGCTGCATAAGCGGAGTTCTCATCTAGATTAGGCCATTCATAATTAGGCAGTGCTTCTCTCAAGAGATCTTCGTAAGAATAATTAGGTTTAAGTATTGTTTTAACATTGTTTAGAGGTTTTTTAGTTATAATTATATACCCCAATAATCCTTTGCATAAGGGGACAACAGATTCAGCCACTTGAATCAAATCTTCATCTACGATGATATATTTTATTCCAGAATGATTTATTACATATGCTAAATCTTGTGGAGCAAGTTTTAAATTTAAAGACACCATTACCGCGCCTATTCCAGGTAACCCAAAGTATATTTCATAATGTTGGTAGGTATTCCATGCTATAACCCCTATCCTATCTCCAACTTTTATTCCAATTGTTTCTAGGGAATTGGCTAGCCGTTGCATTCTCTTATAAGCATCCGAATAAGTATATCGAAATAGAGTTCCATCTAGATTTCTGCTTACTATTTCCTGTCTGCTATAATTCCTAACAGCATGCTTCATAAGATTTATTACATTAAGCTGATAATTAGAATTTGGATTATCCTGAAATCCCTTAATAAGTTTCATAAAAGAACCTCCTATTTTTATAATTATTTTTATTTGATAATATAAATTTGAAACTAAAGATTTACAATGTAGATTTTGCTAGTGATTCTATAAATAATTTTGTGTTAATCCTCATTAGGAGGTGTAAAGCCTACAGGGGGGTTAACACACCAAATGTAGTGATCCTTTTCTATTTTAATTTTATGCGGTAAATCAACTTCACATTCAAGAGTGCGAGCATCAGAAACACATCGTGGGTTAAATGTACAACCCGAGGGAGGGTTAATCGGGCTTGGAACCTCTCCTGATATAACAAAACTAATTTCCTGATTTTCGGGATCAATTTCAGATCGTGATGCTAAAAGGGCTTGAGTGTAAGGATGAGTTGGATTTAAAAAAATCTGCTCAGTTGAACCAAGTTCTACGATTTTCCCTAAATACATAACGCCGATACGATCAGCAATGTGATTTACAACGGCAAGATTATGTGTGATGAATAAAAATCCATAACCGTACGTTTCTTGTAAATCTTTAAGAAGATTGAGGATTTGGGCTTGTACAGATACATCGAGAGCAGATGTAGGTTCATCTAAAATTATTAACTCTGGATTACAAGCTAATGCTCGAGCAATGATAATTCTCTGTTTTTGTCCACCAGAGAACTCGTGTGGATATCTATCCATATGTTCTCGCTTTAACGACACCTGTTGTAATAATTTCAGAACATGGCTTCTTATTTGTTTCTTATCAGTAATACCCAAAATATTTTTTAAAGGTTCTGCGATAGTTTCTACAATTTTAAATCGAGGGTTTAGCGACGCATCTGGGTCTTGAAACACGATTTGTATTTTTTGTCTTAAATATCCTGTAAATTCATCCGGGATCGGTTCGTTATGAAATAAAATATCGCCATCTGTCTTTTCTACTAATCCTAAAATTGCATTTGCAATTGTAGTTTTACCACACCCACTTTCTCCTACTAAACCGAATGTTTCACCAGTCTTTATCTCGAACGAGACGCCATTCACTGCTTGTACAGCTCCTACTTGTCTTTTAAGCATTCCTGCGAGTAGAGGATAGTACACTTTAAGATCTTTTATAGTTAATAGGTGTTTGCCCTTTTCGAGAACAGCTAATTCTCTCAATTCCTCATACTTAATACTTCTATATGCAATTTTTTTTAAAACTAAAGATAATATTATTGAAATTATAAACGCTAAGATTAAGCTCTCACCGAGATTTAGGTAAAATTCCTCCCTAAGTGTAGTAAATGCGAAGACTATTGAATAGATTCCCGGTAAAATGCTCAATAATAGTATTATGTTTTTCGATTCAATTAATTGAATTTTATCTCCCCAATTCATTATAAAACTCATAATCGCTACAATAATGATGAGAGAAAAGATAAAGGTGAGTTTTGAACTCTCATACAAAGGATGTTCGATTTCAAATATACTGATTATATTAGGAATTTCATTCAAAATATAAGTAACAGCAAACAATACTATTTGAGTAATAATTGTTAGTGTGAGTGCTTCTTTCAAGCTGGTCTTCAAGAATTTTATAGCTATTATACTTCCTACGAAGATGTTAATAACGACTAAAATTGAATCAATTATAAATCCGTTACTAAATAACTGATAAGTAGATATCCCCAGAAACAAATTAGTTATAAACCATATAAAGTTAATAGCTATAGCAACTATATAGGAATTTTCCCAATTTCTTTTCTTTGCATATTTTCCCATAAAAGAAAATCCAATCAATAAAACTATTATCAAAACTATCGTTTCTGTAATAATTTGCTCTAACGTTGGTAAGATAATTTGCAAAATCATTATTTTTCCCTTTTAGGTTTCAGTTTTTTTATAACATTATATAAGTTGTTAATTATGCTAATTCGGTGCCTTATCCTCTTCTTGAACTTTTTTAATAGAAATCTCTGCTTTATCGTGATAAGCTAGATCGTAAAGATAACATGCTACATAATAATTTGGTTCGACTTCTATGCTTTTCGGTTGCTCTGAATCGCAAGGTTCAAAGCAATATTTACATCGAGGGTGAAATCTACATCCTGTTGGGGGATAGATTAAATTAGGTACTAGTCCTGATATAATTTCAAGTCGGTGCTTTTTTTTGCCTACTACCGGCACGGAACTTATAAGTCCCTTTGTATAGGGATGATACGGCTTCGAAAATAATTTTTGAATCTTGCCATATTCAACGATAAATCCGCTATACATAACAGCAACTCGGTCACACATCTTTGAAATAATACCTAAATCGTGAGTGATAAATAGAATCGAAGTATTGTATTTTTTTTTAAGATCTTTCATTAATTTTAGAATTTGGTTTTGAACGGTGACATCTAATGCGGTTGTGGGTTCATCTGCTATTAGGAGTTTAGGACTGCACGCCAATCCCATAGCAATCTGAATTCTCTGTCGCATTCCACCGCTTAATTCATGAGGATATCTATCTACTATTTGCTCTGGAGCAGGAATATTTAATTCTCTTAAAAGATTTTCGCTCCAATCTTTAGCTGTACTATAAATACTTTTTTCGGGGTGATTTATGGTTTCTAGTAATAATTCTTTTTCCATGTGTAGGAGATATACTTCAGAAATCTGATCTCCTACTTTAAAAACGGGATTAATGGAATTAAGAGGGTCTTGAAAAATCATAGTAATATCTTTTCCTCGATATTGAAGTATTTTTTCGGATTCTTGCATTAAGTCTTTGCCTTTGAAGAACACCTCACCTTTTATTATTTTTCCCGGAGGACGAACTAATTGAAGAATTGATAAAGCAGTAACAGATTTCCCACAACCAGTTTCACCAACAAGACCTACTACTTCTCCTTCAAGGATTTTAAATGATACGCCCTCTACAGCACGAACAATTCCTTCTTCCGTATAAAAATAGGTAGTGAGATTTTTCACGTCCAAAATTACATTCTTTCCTTCCTGATAGTTAGATTGACCTGTTTCCTGTAAATCTAATGCATTTTGAATCTTCAATTTACTTCTTTCATGTGCTTTGGGTAAAAATACCTTCTTTGTGCCAATATAAAAAACAACTATATAAACACTGCTAACCACTCCAATTAAGACGCGAATATCTTGCTCGAATGGCCATATCCCAAGTAATCTGGATAAATACATTTCAAAAATAACGATCTGAACAGCCCATACTCCTAATGAAACAATACTTCCGATAATTTGACTATTTCTAAGTACCTCCTTTGGAAGTCTAACTTCAATTGACAAGGTTCTGTTTAACATTGAAGTAAGAACTACAAGGACAAATATCATTATTATAGCCCAAATTAACCCTAAATGTAATATATCTGCCTCCCTTAAGTCGAAATTTTGTATTTCAATCCCAAGTAGTCCAAATGATGTATATATTATAGCTACTACCCATGTTAAAATTACAAATATTATTAACAGCTTTTGAAATAATTTTTTCTTAGAAATAGGGCTATCTACAATTTCATGGTGATTTTCTACTGTTTCTTTTTGGTAAGATTTAATCTCTTTTATAGAATTATAACTTTTTCTCCCGAATATGTGTTGAAAAGGAAAGAAAATTGTTGCCATTATAGCAAAATGTAATGGTTGGTTATTAAAAATTACAAAATATTCGAAATAATATCCTAAATTTTCAAACGGCAAGCGTATACCCAGTGATATACCAAAAACTATGAGAACACTTATAAGATTACTTTTCATATTAACTTTTTTCGGGATTTGATGTTCTTCCGAAAGCCAGTTATTCAAGCTATTAACTATTATAAATAAGAGTATACTCGATATTATTACCTCAATAATAGCCATTACGATATTTGGTTGGTAAAATTGTAATATAATAAATCATCTCCTAATTTTCTTTTTACACGTATTTATATATGTAAGCGTGGATCTAAAGCATCTCTCATTCCATCTCCTAATAGCATAAATCCTATTGTGGCAATGCCTATGAAAAATCCTGGCCAAACAGCGGCCATAAACGCAGTAAATTGTTCTTGAGCCCAGTTTATATCTGTTCCCCAGTTGGCGACAGTTTGGTCAACTAAACCAAGCCACGCTAGACTAGCTATTCCTAGTATTGTTCGTGCCATCCCCCCAAAAAAGCGAATTATCATTGGGGAGAGCGCATTTGGAACGATGTGCCTAAACATTATTTTAAATTTTTTTGCTCCGCCAGTTTTAGCCGCTTTTACGTACACCATTTGCTTTACTTGGAGTACCGTTGATCTCATAAATCTGGTATAAAATGGTATAAATAACAACCCATATAATGTAAGTGTAGTCAATAAATCAGTGCCTAACATAGGGGCAATGACTATCACAAGAATTATCATTGGAAAAACAAACATTAAATCCACCACGCGCATAATTAAGCTATCAACCCAACCTCCAAAATAGGCAGAAATTGTTCCAAAGACAAGACCTCCCATTTGAGCAATTATAACGGGAACTAATGCCATTGAGAGGGTCGTCCTAGCACCCCAAATTATTCTCGCGAGAATATCGTATCCATAAAAAGTTGTCCCTAATGGATGATCTGGAGAAGGTGGTTCGAAAGGAAGGACGCCCGAAGGATAATAGGGTAACGTAACTTCCTGTAACGGAATTGTTGTTAACCATGGCGCAAAAACTGAAAGCACGACACAAAATAAAATCATTATGATTCCTATTATTGTTAGAGGAGTTAGAAATCGTCGGAATATCCTCCTTTTTGATTCAATTTTTTCAATTTCATATTCTTGAGCTGTAATGTCGGGGTCTCGCCATCCAGGAATTAGTAGGAATTTTAAATATTTTTTAATCTTTGCTTTACGATTTTGCTTAACTTCTATATCTTTTATTTCAATCTCTTTTACTTGTATCATAACATTCCCATTTTTTTGTTGTTTAATTATAAGTAACTCTTGGATCTATAATTGTATACATCACATCTGTAAGGAGTGTACCAATAAGTATTATAATAGTTGAAAATACTAGTATCCCTTGTATCACAAAATAGTCACCCATGAATACAGAACGAACCATATAATATCCCAGACCAGTGTAGTTAAAACTAATTTCTATAAAAAGCGATCCAAGTAAAGCAGCAGTTGTGTTTCCTATAATAAGAGTACTAGTAGGTAATAACGAATTTCGTAAAGCGTGTTTGTTCAAGACTGTATTTTCTTCAACACCTTTAGCACGAGCAGTTCGGATATAATCTTGATCTATAACGTCTAACATACTTGAACGCGTTTGTCTAGTAATTGGAGCCAAAGACACAAATACCATGCATATAACGGGGATAAATAGATGAATTAGTGTATCCCATAAATGATGTTGATTGTTAAATAATATGGCATCAATTATTCTAAATCCTGTACCGTATGAAAATGAGTATAAAACAGAAGTTAAGAATATAAGTAGAATTGAGCAGATTGCGATAAAAGATACTCCCAAAATTATATATTTAGTCCGCTTAGATTTATCTTCTTTCTCTCTAAAGGACACAAATTTCCTTTTTAAAGAAACAGCTCCTTTATAAACTAGAACAATACCAATAATCAAAAATATCAACACGATTAAATAACTTAGCGTGAATAATGGGGGTGGTGGAACAATCTCTGCTGATGTATAACCCAAGTACAATGGCGAATTTGAGTACATGAGTGGTAGATTTATATCATCATAAGTAATAACTCTAAGGTTGAAAAATACCATTTGCAATAATTTTGCTATAAAAAATACTGGGAAACCTGCTCCAAGAATCGCGACAAATCGTATAATAATATCCCTATTTTTATTTTTATGCTTTGCGGATGTAACTCCAAGTTTGATAGCAATAATAGGAGCAATTATTATTGGGAGTAAAACTAATTCGATTGTTTTGGGCCAAATTTTACCAATCATATCCAATACAGGAGTTCCTGGCATTGCAACATAAGAAACTCCCCAATCGCCTGAAAAGAAATTTACCAAATACTTCCAAAGTTTTACATGTATTGGGTCTCGAAATCCCAATCTATCCAACTCTCTTTGAAGTGCACCTTCATCCATTCCAATATTTAATAAACTCATACTAGGGTCTGCCATCATCATTTGAGAGAGTAAAAATGTTACGATTAAAACAGCTAAAAGCATAGGAAACATAAGTAAAATTCGTTTTATGATATATTTTATCATATTTGTTTGTTTTCGAGCCATATTTCCATCCTTTCTATAGTTGTTTTTCTTAAACTAATTAATCCTATTAAAACTACTTTTTTCTTCTACTTAGCAGTTGTTTTATTTTCATACCACTAAAGGAACCAGTAATCGTAATTAAAAACAAAATTAAAATATTTAAATACCCTTCTCCCGTACCAAATTGCAAGACAAATGGTTCGAGTGAAAGACCAAACATCATCCAATAGAAAACAAAACCCTCAATTATGATGCTAGGTATTAACCAGAGTGAAGCTTTAATCCCATACAAAGGGATATCTTCTTTATATGTCAGTATAAAACTAATAAGAAATAATAAAAGAATGGGTAAAAAATAAGTTTGTAAGTAAGTTGTATAAGGCCAGATAAGAATCCTTCCGTCTATTCTAGGATCTAAATAAGAAATCCAATTTCCATAAGCATCTACCATTATGATATTCGCAATTATTCCATAAAAACCTATCAAAACAACGAGATATGAAAGAATTACGCCTCCTTGGCGGCCCCAATTAATGGACACATGCCCCTTGTTAATTTCTTTGGTAGAATGATTCCTACCTTGGGCTGACTTCTCTTTAATCTTTCCCATTCTTCAATTTAAGTGTTTTCTAATGAAAATGTTAACAAAAAGAGTTTACTTTACTTTTTAATAGTTTTGGAAGTAATTTTAAATTTTACGTGAGTAATTCACTATCTACAAGATCTAAAGTTTATATAGATGAAAAATTCAATATACTTAGAAAAAATCTAATAAAAAAATTTGAATTTTATAAAACTAATAAAAAGAGAAAAAAAATGAAAAAAATTAACCAATATATTCTTATAGTGGTTATGCTTAGCGTTATGGGCTTTCCTTTAATTCCGATGATTCCGACTGTAGTTGCCCAAACTGCTCCTATTGAATTTTCTACTGGTACTGGTGGTCAAGCTAAAGATTGGGATCCGATTTCAAATGGAGGTTCAAGTCCAGTACAAGATTATAGTTTTAATGCAATGGAAACATTGGGGGTTGCTAATGTGAATTTCTCTGGACAAGTAGCGGATTGGATTCCTCATCTTGCATCAAGCTGGGAAATAGAATATTGGCCTGAAGAGAATAATTCGCTAGATATACTTCAAACTGGTGGAATCAAATCAATTGAATTTACACTTCGAAATGATGTTACCTTCCATGATGGTTCACCTTTTAATGCAACAGTTGCAAAATGGAATTTTGATCGCAAGTTTATAGCTGATGGAAATTTGACTGGAAACGGCTTATCTAAATGGAAACATGTTTTGTATGTCGAAGCACTCGAATTCGAGGATTATTTTACTCCTAGTTGGAACCTAACAAAGTTCAATAATACAATGCCACAATATGGAAGTTGGGGTGGACCAAGTATGCAGGACGAAGCTATGCGCGGATACGTACCCATAATTAACAATTGTACTATTGTAGAAGATCTAGAATATGGAGGGAAGATAAACATCACATCAAACAGCTGGAATTCAGGTCTTCTCGGTGTAGTTTGTGGTATGTCAGGTTGGGGAGTGATGATGCTTTCTATGGATGCTTATAAGGATTATTTCGAGGTGCCTATTATCGGTTATGGAAATGATCCTTCATTCCTACAAACACCATCAGAAGCGCAAGTAATAGCTGGAACTTATCCTACTACTGGCTTCCCTGGACATATGATAGGGACTGGTCCTTATAAGTTTGTTGTCCACGATGAGGGCGGTTCCCCAGCAGGAGGAAAAATGGTAAAATATGAAGATTGGTGGAATGCTCCATTTATGCCTATTGACACTTTTGTAGTTGATACTTGGAATTTAGTTTGGTTTCCATATGGCGTAGGAGGTGGTGAAGCACTTCGTAACACAGCTTTAGTTACAGGAGAAGTTGATTTTGGTTTCCACTATGCAACTGAATCACTTAATTATGACGATATTGTAGCCTCTGCTTTTGTTTCAGCGCATGATACTACTTTTGATCAAAACATCAATATAATATCATTAAACTGTATTGACGATTGGGCTATCCCTGATGCTGAATTATTCCCACTCCCTGGATCCTGGATGGACTACGGCGATAAGAGTGTTCGAAAAGGCGTTCCAAGGGCGTTCAGAAAAGCTTTATCCTACGCCTTTGATTACGACACTTATATCTCGGCAACTAAGAAAAATCGTGCGGTTCGAGTAAGATATCCTGTTGGAACAAGTTCTCCATGGTACGATGACTCTATTCCTTACTCATATTATGATCTTGATATAGCAAGACAAGCATTAAGAGATGGAGGAATAGCACCTCCAGAATCTTCTACTTGGACAGAAGCTGAATGGGTTGCCCGAGCTGCTTCTAACCCGTTGTATGTATTTGACTACGCTTGGGATGTACCTCACGAGGATGTTAACAACGAAGTTTATAATGCAATGGAAAAAATCGGTTGCGCTACCAATCAATCTGCAGAATGGGAATATTCACCCCGTGTCTTCACAGCAATTTATAATTCGATGTGGCTTGGGGGCTCTTCATATCCTTTCTATACCGCAGGTGCATTTAACATGTTATGGCCTTGGGCCGATACTCTTCCGCCAGTAGGTGCGATGCTTGGAGATGGTGAACCGTGGAATTTAGGCTTTAGTTATAATTCTACTGCTGATGAATGGTTGGATGGACTTAATTTTGCAAGTCCCGCTGAATATCAGGTGCTATTAAGCAAATACGCTGATTGGTTTACAAACTATCAATACGGCTATATAATGATCTCACAGGATAAAAATTTCTACGCTATCAGCAGAGACTTTCAATTGAACTATGTTTTTGATGAAATGTTCCAATTACCTGCTCGGATTATGTATGATCCATACATAGAACCCCCAGCACCCCTGATTCCTGGTTTTTCGATGTTCACACTAACACTAGTAACACTAGGCTTGATTGCTTTCATAACCTACAATATAAAGCATAAAAAAAACGTTTAACTAAAAATAATACCTTTTTTTTTATTTTGTTATTTAATTTCTACGAAATATTAAGCTAATATGTTGATAAAAGAATAATGAGAGAAAAGTTCAAAAAATTATAATATAAAGGTTTAAACTGAAGTGAAGAAATCTACAATCATAAATACTTTGTCTGGGAGAGTTCAAGGTTTTATTAAAGACGGAATAACCATTTTTAAAGGAATTTCCTATGCAAGCCCACCAATTGACGCATTACGCTTCCAACCTCCACAAGTACATAAGGGGTGGGAATGTATTCTAAAGGCTACTGAATTTGGACCATACGCACCACAAGGATTTACATTATTAGAGGAGATGTTTGGTCATTTTGAAAACCAAAATGAAGATAATTGCCTTTCATTAAACATATGGACTCCAGAAACAGACAATGAATCTCGGCCTGTGATGGTATATATACATGGAGGTTCTTTTATATTTGGAGGAGGTGCTGATATCTGGTATGGTGTTGATGGCACACAACTAGCGCGGAAAGGAAATGTGGTTGTTGTAACGCTAAATTATAGGTTAGGGGCTTTTGGTTTTTTATATATTGAAGATCAAATAGCTAATATTGGGATCCTCGATCAAATTGCCGCTTTAAAGTGGATCAAAAAGAACATTGAAAAATTTGGTGGTAATCCAAATAACATTACAATCTTCGGTGAATCTGCAGGTGCTTTATCAGCATTAATTTTAACCTCGATTCCCTTAACTAAAGGCCTTTTTCATAGAGCTATTATTCAAAGTGCTCCAATAATGGATACGAAACCGACAATTAAAAGCAATACTAAATTATTTCAAGAATTAGGTATTAAAAATGGAGATATTAGCGCTTTA
>JABXKD010000003.1:103875-111434 GCA_013375475.1 Promethearchaeota archaeon | reverse complement strand
CCAGCGCCGTAGACCAGACTTGGCAACTCCCGCTTAAGAGGTAAAAATTAAGTAAATGTTTTAGTATTTAAAGTGGGAAGCATTAATTAAATTTTTTAGTTCAATTTGGTAATTTATTTGAGAAAAGATTGATGGATAAAATTAAAAATGAGAAATATTTAAGAATTAATATTATTGTTATTAAAGCAGAAAGAATTAATAGGAAAGATAGAAAAGGTATGGTTTTCTTATGAGTGTGAGAGATTCTTTAATAAAGTATTTAACTTCAATCTTAAGGGCGTCTCAAGGTACGATTTTGGTGATATTGTGTGACCTAAATGGACTTTCTATTGCAAAAATCGGAAGGAAAAGTGAGATTGATATTAATGCTAACCAAATTACAAGCTTGGCTTCAGCAGCGTTTTCAGCAAGCGAAGAAAATTGGGAAGATCTAGATATTAGGGATCAGGTTATTTCTTTTACATTTTTTGACAAAGTGTGCTTAATAACGATTAGGATAAACGAAACTCTGTTAACTATTGTTCACGACTATAGGAAAGAATGGCCTTTAGATGCCGACAATCTAGCGAGCTCTATGTATTATATAAAGCAGAAGCTTGGAGAATTTTTTGGCAATAATAACGAAACAGAGAAGGATTATGAAAATTTCTCAAATAAAGTGCGAAGTGCCGTTTATCTTTTTGGTATGGGGTCTGAAGTGCCTTTTATATCATATTCTCCTGAAAAATTTGATTCTACTAACCAATTGCCAGCGATAAGTTATGTATTAGATTCAATTCAGAATCCAATATTTATAAGATATAGCCTTGTAAGTCCAACGGGGTTAACACTGGACGCTAGAGAAGTTAGTGGGCAAAAGCTACAAATTTCTGTAGAAGCATTTTCTGCGAGTGCAAATGTTGCGTTTCAAAAAATGAAAGAAGAATCTGAAGGGAGCTCAATCGGAGATTTATTGTGTTACATTGCAATTTCGGGTCAAGACCCAGAAAATTTCTACGGAATCATCACAAGTCCTTCTGGAAAAGTTAAATTCTCTGAAGTGGAAGGAACTTTAAATGCGGAGGATATCTCGTTTGTTGGACTTTTTACTTTAGCGTATGGGGGAATTCCAATAATGTGTGAATCGAGAAATATCATTTTTTCAATAATGAAAATAATAGGGACTGAAAGAATTACGGAGAATTTTATTAAATCTGTAAACGTTTTAACTAGTTTTAAATATGACTAAATCCAAATTAGAAGTTTCTGTCCCGAGACTATATTGTATCCATTTTAATGAATGTGATAGAAAGAAATGTACAGCCTTAAAATTAGCAAGGCTTAATTTGGTAAAAATTGTATCGAAGGTTAATGGAAGGAACCTTAATGCTATTTTTTTAAACCCGTTTTCTAAGACTGAGTTAACTGCTCCTGATCGAGAGCTTATCGTAAAATATGGGCTGTTTGTTGTTGATTGTTCTTGGAAAAGAATTTTTAACTTAAAAACTTTTAATTATAAAAACAGTAGAACGCTTCCCCCTCTTATTGCAGCAAATCCAGTAAACTACGGTAAATGGGAAAAATTAAGCTCTGCAGAGGCGTTAGCAGCAGCACTTTATATCACTAATTTTAATGCGTGTGGCGATTTAATTCTCTCTAAATTTGCTTGGGGTTCAGAATTTAAAATGATAAATAACTTTTAATAGAGAAGAATTTTGACTCATAATAAAAAGAAATATAAAAAAAATAGAGTATTTTATTACTCCGGACCTTTAGAAAGACCCGAAGCAGCGATAACATCGTCAATCTTTAAAATCATTGAAGCTACTTCTGTAGCAGATTGAATAGCTTGAGATAATACCATTAACGGTTCGATTATACCTAACTTTTCCATATCATCAGGTTTACCAGATTCTATATTGATACCAAACGAATTTCCATTACCTGTTTCATGTTTTGATCGTAATTCTACGATTAAATCAACGGGGTTATAACCCGCGTTTTCAACTAAAGTTTTGGGAATTATTTCTAGAGCGTTAGCATAGATTTCAATTGCTAATTGTTCTTTCCCTCCAATTGAGCTAGCATAAGCCCTCAATCGTTTAGCCAGCTCGATTTCAGAAGCTCCACCCCCTGGTAAGACATATGGCAACTCAATTGCTGCTTTCACTACACATAAAGCATCATTAAACATTCTTTCTGCTTCATCGACAACATGCTCAATCCCTCCTCTTATTAATATACTCACTGCCTTGGGATCAACACATTCTGATACCAAAATCATATTGTCATCTCCGATTTTCTTCTCTTCTACTTTTCCTGCTTTACCTAAGTCGGCTTCTGTTATTTCAAAGATGTTATTAATTAATTTTGCGTTAGTAGCCCGAGCAAGTTTTTCCATATCAGATCGTTTAACCCTACGAATTGTGATGATATTTTCCTGAGCAAGAAAGTTTTGAGCCTTATCGTCAATTCCTTTCTGACAAAAAACAACGTTGGTTCCAACATCTTTCAATTTTGTGACCCGAGATTTTAGCATGTTTGCTTCTTCTTCAATAAATTTGTTGATCTGATCAGGCGTTTGTATTCTAATTTCTGCATCAAATTCTGTTTTTTCAACTTCAAGAGACGAGGTAATTAACGCAATCTTTGCATCTTTAACTGATTTGGGCATCATGGGATGTACAATCTCCTTATCTACGATTATTCCTTTGATAAGACTTGTATCTAATAAGCTCTTTCCCTCTTTTTTAATCACTTGAATTTGATCTAGATCAATCATAGTATTTTCTCCGCGTTGTTCTTTAACTTGAATTACGGCGTTAACTGCTATGTTGGCAAAATGATTTTTTACACCTGCGATTAATTTACTGTTCATAGAAGTCTCTGCAACCTTTAAAAGTGTGTCAGTGTCGTTTATATCTATTTTTGTAGCTAATTCATGCAATATTTCTTTAGATTTTACTAAAGCTTTTCGATATCCTCTAAAGATTATCGAAGGGTGAACTGATTGTTCCATTAATTCTTGAGCGAGATTTAATAATTCTCCCGAAATAATTACGCTGGTGGTGGTCCCATCTCCGACTTTATCGTCTTGCGTTTTAGCAACTTCCACAATCATTTTAGCCGCAGGATGTTCAACATCGATAGTGTCTAGGATTGTCGCCCCGTCATTCGTAATAGTAACATCTCCTAAAGAATCAACGAGCATTTTATCCATCCCTTTTGGTCCTAATGTTGTTCTTACCGCTTCTGCAACCGCTATAGCTGCAGCTATATTATTTCTTTGTGCATCTTTTCCTTGTTTTCTCTCCGAACCCTCTCTTAATATAAGGATTGGAACACCGGATAATTGTGACATTTTTACTTCACTTTTTCTTAAATTTTTAATCATGAAAAATTTTTATTTATATAATGATCTCTAAGTCATAAAATTAAAAAAGTTTACGAAAATGCATTTTTACAAAATTTCTTTAAGAATAATATTTTAAAAAGTGTTTTAAATATAAGGAGTTTAATTTCCTATTATATTCTCAATCGTTAGAGTATTATTCTGTATATTTTCAATTAAAATTATTTGTTTATATCAAAATTAGGAATTTATTTTTTGATATATATCTGAAACCTTTTCAAATCTTTTTTTTAATGTATAAAATTCATACTTTTTTAAAGGAAAACTTAAATTCCGGTTCAAACCTTCAAATAAATTCTGAAAATGATTGAAATCTGTTACTCAAAATTGTGTGTGGTTTATAACTTTTTAATCTAAAGAAGGTAAAATGGTCAACCTTTTTTCAATTTTAGCTAGTTTTTGTTTTCTAATTAATCTAATATATTACTTCTATAGAAAAAGAGGATATTCTTTCTTAAAATTAAAATATATCATTCTAATTCTTTTCATTATTACTGTTATTTTTCTATTATTTGATATGCCCTTGTTTTTATTAATAAACTCGGAATATGTGTTAGAAAACTTTAACTACTATATTGTAGAAGTTTTTATTTTTAATATTTCTATAATCTTTCTCTGTAGCGCTATAATCTTATATATCCTAAATCTTTTCAAAGGCGATAATATGAAAATAGAATTAGAGAGTCCTTCGTTTAAAGCCTCCAAAGAGGGATCAGTTAAAATTGGAAGAATCATGAGAGGAAATTCAAAAAAATACAATTTTTCTCTTTCTATTAAGGATCTTGAGAAACATATGTTTATTTGTGGTTCAACTGGAACAGGAAAAAGTAATTTTATTCAAAACTTCATAATTAATTTTACCAAACATTACGAAAAAGCGTTTTTTTTAGTAGAATTTAAGGGAGAATATCATTTCCTGCAAGAAAAGTTAAAGGATTTAGTAATTCTCTGGCCTGGAGAAAATTTTTCAGTTAATATTTTCGATCCTCTTGGTGCTAATCCGAAGATTCATGCAGAAAGAGTTTTTGATATTCTAAGAAGCGGTCAATTCCTAGATGATAGTGCGGAGTATTCGCCTCAAATGGAAAGAGTTTTGATCGAAATACTTACTAACGTCTGTGAAAATAAAGATAGACAGAGTTGGGAGGGTTTTGAGAAAGTTTGTGAAGATTATCTTGATAAAAATAAAACTAAAATCCCAATGCTAAAACAGACACTAATTAGCTTAAATAATAGAATTAGAAGATTCTCTATAGGGCCGATGAAAGCAATCTTTGATACAGAAACAACTATCTCGATATCGAATCTATTTAATCAAAAAGTCATTTTAGATTTAAGCTCGATAATTCGTCTTGGTGGGGAAAAAGAAGACGCTCTCTTCTTTTTGAATATGGTTTTGAAATACTTATGGGATAGAAATCTAACAAAAGGAGCTAAAAATTATGATGGAATAAATCACATAACTATCATAGAAGATGCACAGTATTTTGCTCCCCAAGATATATCAAAGAAGTCAAAACTTACAACTTATTTAGAGGACATTGCACTTCTTCAGAGAGGTACTGGAGAATGCTTAATAACTATAGCGACTCGTCCAAATATTAGTAAAGAGATATTAGCTAACAACGGTGTAGTTTTAACCTTTAAAAACCACATAGAAAAAGATATCATGTGCGAATTGTTAAATTTAGACCCCGAAAAAAAAAATTACTTGTCCATACTAGAAGAAGGATATTGTATTATACGTGTAAATTCAATTAAAGAACCGTTTCTACTTGGAATTCCGTTCGTTAAACGAGGTTCGAGAAATGTTTCAGATATTATCAAAAAAAATCGAAATATTTTAGAGAATTCTCAGATAAATTTAGATTCAAAAACAGACGTTGTAGACAAATCTAAGCAGATATACGAAAAAAGCCATAGTATGGAATTAAAAAACAAAGAAAAAGATGATTTGCTCCCACTAAATAAAAATAAATCCTTAAGTAAGAATGATTACAATAATTTTAGTGCCCTTATAAATAAATTATATCAAGATCAGGAAAAAAACAAATAAATTTTAAGACATTAACATACTTGTACCTAATAATGACTTTTTTAATAGGTATAGTTGGAAAGCCAAGTGCTGGAAAATCTACTTTCTTAAATGCTGCTTGTTTAACAAACGCAAAAGTGAGCGAATTACCTTTCACGACCATTGAACCAAATAAAGGAGTAGCTTATGTAAAAACGAACTGTGTGTGTAAGGATTTTAACCTTAAGGACAATCCTAAAAATTCTTATTGTCTCGAGGGCAATCGTTTTATACCGGTAAATGTGCTGGATGTCGCGGGTTTAGTTCCAGACGCTCATAAAGGTAAGGGTTTAGGTAATAGATTTCTAAACGATTTAGTCAAAGCAGACATACTACTTCATATTGTCGATATTAGTGGTTCACTAGATAAGTCGGGAAAAAGGATAAAAAGTGGTGAAAATGATCCGATTGAGGATGTAGTATTCCTTGAAAATGAGATTAATCTTTGGTTTAAACAAATTTTAGAAAGAGAAGATTGGTCAAAATTTATAAAGTCTCACGCAAGGGAACGGAAAAAGTTTATTGAAGAATTACATAAACGACTTTCTGGGATAAAAATAAATAAAAAACAAATCATTTTGGCGCTTAGAAACTCAAATTTGGAGGATAAAAATCCTTCTTTATGGTCAGATGACGATCTTTTAAGCTTTTCTATAAAATTACGAGAGATATCGAAACCTATCCTAATAATGGCAAACAAGATAGATAAAGAAATAGGCATGGAAAATTATACAACATTAAAGAATAAAATTGAGGGAGAAGTGATACCATGTAGCGCTTTAGCAGAATATTTCTTAAGAAAATACCAACAAGAGAAAAAAATTGAATATCTACCGGGATCTAATGACTTTAAAATTACAAATGAAAATAGCTTAAACCACAATGAATTAGAAATGCTAAAGAACATTCGTGAGAAGATACTAGCCATTTTTAACGAAACAGGCGTTCAGAACGCACTAAACTTTGCAGTTTTTAACATTCTAAAGCAAATCTGTGTATATCCAATATCAGATATTAATAAATTTTCAGATAATAACGATAATATTTTACCCGATGCATTTTTAGTCAAACAAGGTACTTTATTGAGGAATTTTATACGAGATAAAATCCATACTGATTTAGCTGATCATTTTATTTTTGGGATAGATGCAAGAACTAAAAAAAGATTAGGAGAAAACTACGAACTTAAACATAATGATGTTATTAAAATTGTAACTGCTAAATAGAAGGTTACTCTTCTCTTGAAGTTAATAAAACATACGCTAAGATAATAATCAACAATAATATTCCAAGTAAGACTAATATAAAATTAAATGTTTCTTGTTCCGGAGTCAATGTTTGAAATAGAAATAAAATAACCAACATAAAATCGCTTACTAACTTCATGGTATTAATTCATATTATAGAAGAGATAATTAAAAAAATTTCTGAATTTTATTAGTCTTACTTAAAATAAAATGGACCTGACGGGAATTGAACCCGTGACCTCTTGAGTGCAAATCTTGTATAAAACTAATAGTTTTTGATATGTCAAGCGATCTGCTACTGATCTACAGGCCCCCATGAAAAAGAAGAGTAAAAGTTAATTAAGAACCCATAAAGAGGGATTGAGATTTTATGTTTTTAAAAATAGGAGGTGATCCAGCCGCAGGTTCCCCTACGGCTACCTTGTTACGACTTCTCCCTCCTCGCGTACTAGAAACTCGATATGACCAATTTGACCAAACCTCATTTTTAGCACACTCGGATGGAGCGACGGGCGGTGTGTGCAAGGAGCAGAGACGTATTCACCGTGCGATGATGACACACGATTACTAGGGATTCCGCGTTCATGTCGGCGGGTTACAGCCGACAATTCCAACTGAGATATGATTTCGGGATTGGTTTCTCCTTTCGGAGTCACAGCCCATTGTTCATACCATTGCAGCCCGCGTGTAGCCCAGGGGTTTCGGGGCATACTGACCTGCCTTTGCCCGCTCCTTCATCCGTCTTATCGACGGCGGTCCCTTTAGTGTTCCCAACGAAGTCGTGACTTCTTGGTGGCAAATAAAGGTGCGGATCTCGTTCGTTGCCTGACTTAACAGGATACCTCAC
>JABXKD010000003.1:0-103865 GCA_013375475.1 Promethearchaeota archaeon | reverse complement strand
GTTGAGTCCAATTGAACCGCAGGCTTCACCCCTTGTGGTGCTCCCCCGCCAATTCCTTTAAGTTTTAGCCTTGCGACCGTACTTCCCAGGCGGCACACTTAACGGTTTCCCTACGGCACTGACACGGCTCATGGCCGTGCCATCACCTAGTATGCATCGTTTACGGCCAGGACTACCCGGGTATCTAATCCGGTTCGCTCCCCTGGCTTTCGTCCCTCACCGTCAGGCGCGTTCCAGTCTGACGCCTTCGCCACTGGTGGTCCTACAAGGATTATAAGATTTCACCCCTACCCCTGTAGTACCTCAGACCTCTCCCGCCCTCTAGTATAGTAGTATTCCTAGCATATAGATAGTTAAGCTACCCGATTTTACCAGGAACTTACTAAACCGGCTACGGACACTTTAAGCCCAATAATTATCCCGACCACTTGAAGAGCTGGTTTTACCGCGGCGGCTGGCACCAGCCTTGCCCTCTCCTTTCTAGTAGGGAACATTACTCACCTACCACAGTTCAAAATTGAACACTTTGGGTAACCCCGTCACACTTTCGTGTATTGCGGAGGTTTCGCGCCTGCTGCGCCTCGTAAGGCCTGGGTCGTTGTCTCAGTACCCATCTCGGGGCTCCCGCTCTCACGGCCCCTATCGATTATCGGCTTGGTGAGCCATTACCTCACCAACAACCATAATCGAACACGATCCTATCCTATAGCAGATAAAAACCATTTATTTTATCCCTTTCACTGAAAAACTTTTCCAAGCCAATTCAGTTATGAAACATTATCCTCAGTTTCCCGAGGTTATTTTTCTCTATAGGGCAAGTTGATCATGTGTTACTGAGCAGTTTGCCATGGGAACTTTAGGTATCCCATTCAACTCGCATGGCTTATCCTCACCCAAATAGCAGTCGGGTCCGGCAGGATCAACCGGAATTAATTATTTTTTTAATTTGTCGCAAAAACCTAAATATTACTTAAATTGTGAATAATCTCAATTACTCACTTACTTTAGGGTTCTTAATAAAACTTCCTTCAGTTATAATTGGTTAAATTATAACTACATTTTTTATATCGCATCAATGAATTATCTTTTCATTTAACGGTTAATACCGTAATCCAAGCTTACACCGGTAAAGATGCGAATTGTTATAATATTATTTAAGTAGGATTTGTTTTAAATTTTTTCTTTTTGGGGGAAATTAACGCATAAATCTGCAAATATTCGTAGTTTAAAAATCTAAGTTCTAATTTAAAAATATCAATTTAAAAAAAGAGCTTCAAGATTTAAAATGGAATTAAAAGAAAAAATAGGAATTCATCTCGATCAGATAAAACAACTGAAAGGGGTAGAAAATGCAGTTTTAACACAAAGAGATGGAAATCCAATTCAATCAGCGGGAGTTTGGTTCTCAAAGGATGAAATTTTTAATGTAAGTTCGGCAACCAGTGCTATTTTTAATGTTGGGATACATTTACATCCAAACAACTTAAAATATATTTTAATAGAAGGAAAAAAAGCGAAAATTTTAATTGCTCCTCTTAATAGCCCTGTTCATTACTCTTTAAATAGAATTCTACAACAGCAGGGTATAATTGATAATAAGCACGAGTTTTTCATCGCTATCACTGCACAACCTAACACAAACTTAGGGGGTATTTTTCTCCAAACTAACGAATGCTTAAAAAAGATAAAAACTACATTAATTACTTCTGGTGAATCGTTTAAACCACCGCTAGTCCAATTTGATGACCAAAGAATTCAAAGTATTATACAGGGTTTTAATGTTAAAGAGAATGAGGATTTTAATTTTAAAGTATCTTCTTTTTCATTAAATCTTTCAGAAAGCATCTCTATGGAATTAAGAAAGCTCTTAAATAATTTCTCCATTGCTATTCCCGACTTAAAATTTGCTTACATCACAATAGAAGGAGGTTTTATAGCGTCAAAGATTTTGAAAAAAACCACTCAAAACAACGATAGTCTAGACAACATCTCTGCGATGAGTTATTCCCTTTTTCAGACGGCAAATAGATGTGCTTGGTTGCTGAAAAAAATGAATGCCGATAGTATTTTGCTCGATTGTGATGATAAGTTCCAATTTATTTACGGCTTAGGAAAAGCAATATTTAGTGCTGAAATCGGTAAATCTCGACAAAAATTAGGTTTAATTCGCTTAATACTTCCCCAATTTTCAACTAAAATACGATATCTCGTTAAACAAGCTTCAGAACTTCAAAATCAAAGCACATTCGATATTAAGACCTTGTTAGGAGAATTAGTTATTAAGTGATTAGGTGAAAATATTGAATTTCTTCAAGTTGCTGGATGTATTAAAAGTCCCAGATGCAGCATTAATTCTTTACGCGCTTTTAGACAGAGTTCCTATTATCGTATATGGTAATGATGCAGAAAAGGTAGATGATTTTATAATTGATCTCTCGAATTTAATCCATTTTCGTAGAGAGTTTATCTTCTATACTGATTTTATTTCAACAAACGAATATGATAATTTGCTGATGAACGAAAGTGTAGATTATAATTCCCAAAGAACTCACATACGATGCCCTTCAAGTGTTGCGCTTAAAGCCTTGAATCAATTCGAGCAATTTAATTCTTGGATAATTGGTATTGAGATACCACATGAGAAAGAGAGGGTTCGTCAATTTATCAATAGCGTTAAAAAAAAAATTAACCATTTTTTGAGTATTGCATTCTTTTCTAACTCAATTCTAGTTGAAGTTGTTGGATTAAATTGGAAACTACTTGATCTTACATTTGAACGAGATGTTCTTCATAAAATATCTCAAGATACTGAAAAGTCTATTATAAAAATGAAGAGGACGCTTTCAGGGAAAGTTAAGACGGAAGAAATTGACGAAGATTTGGTAAAAACTCTTCTGGATTTTGATGTCGAAAAAGAAGAGTTAAAGAGAAATATATTTAAAAAAGAGATTCAAAACTTTTATTCGGGTTCAAAACGAGCTTTTTTTATTTTCTCCAGGTTAAATTTGCTAAACAATATAAATATGAATACTAAAATCGGGAGCAAAACGCTTTTAGAAACTATAGATTATAATGACGCGTCCATTGACAGACTCGTTTCTTTTATTAATAAAGAATGGGAAGAAGACTTTTCACTTCTAATTGAGAATGGGAAAAAAGTTAATGCATTAGATAGTATGCAATCATTATGGGGTTAAGAGAATATGATATATGATTATGAGAATAAAACTTTGCAGATTAAAATTGTTTATTATGGTCCTGCGATGTCTGGGAAAACAACGTCAATAAAACATTTATTTTCCTTTTTTAATAGGGGGGATACTTTAAACTCAATTGATAGTACAGTAGGAAGGACTCTATTTTTTGATTTTGGTGTGTTACAATTTGAAGGTGCAGAGTGGAGTTTAAAATTTCTAATATATTCTGCTACAGGGCAGGATTTTTATGCCAGCACTCGCCCTGCTACTTTAAATGGTGTGGATGGTATAATTTTTGTTGTTGACTCACGAGCACAATGCTTGCAACATAATATAAGATCATGGAACGAACTAAAGACGATGTTTGGAGAAGATTTTTATAATTTACCTCTGGTTATTTCACTAAATAAATACGATTTTGAGGAGACTCAGAAAATGATTCGCCATGAATTTCTAACTAGGATAAATTTGAATCGTTTTAAGCAACTTTCCGTTAATAAAACTGTAGCAATTGAGGGAAAGGGAATTTTAGATTCTTTTAATAAAATTATTACTTTTATTTTTCCTCAATTGACCTTAAAAATGAGTATTACTAATTAGGATTTTTTTATTTTTCAATTTTCTCATACATATTTTTTGAGAGCCGCTTGACAAATCCTTGTTTATGAAATTGCTTTAGCAAATTTCTCACTTTACGAACTTCTTGGGAATCAATTCCTAGAATAGTTATTAACTGAAAAATTGAAAATTGTCTTGGTAGTTCTTCTTTTATTGTGTTGTAAACTCCCATCTCTATTTCAAAATATTACTATATTGGTTAATATTGTGTGAAATGAATTAGAATTTAAATAAATTATTAAATTAAATTAAAATTTGTCTTTAGAGATGTCGGTTTTTATAATCCTCAAGGTAACTATAACATTTCATTCCTAAATATTATAGGTCATGTTTATTAGTTATTTTCATTGAATTTTTATAACCTTAGGGAAACCCTAGTAAATTTTGAGATATTAAATTTTTTTCAGTAGATGTTTAAGAAACCTTTTTTATGTTATTGCTGTAAATTGCGGTATTAGTTTACAATTAATTGAAAATGGTATATGCATAAAAGAATAGGGACTAATTATTGTAAAATAAAGTATTTTTTCCTTTTTTTATTTTATTAAAAAATAATTACCGCTACAAGTAAAAGATACTTAACTAAGAAGAATTAGAATTTAGGGATATCTCTACTGAAATTATCGCCAACTGGTGCTTTTCCATCTCCATATATTTGATATAAGCCCGTTCGTCTTGCACATTCGCTAAAACTTCTATATACATCTCTTTTCTTTTCGTATAAAGCGCAAGTTTTATAGATTATTGGATTCCAGATATATAATTCATGATCCGGTTCGAACCAAAGCTTTTCCTCTTTAAGCACTTGCTTAAAATCTTCTTCTCCAATAGTTTCGTTAAGATCTTGCTTGTTCAACATAGTTATTAACGGAATTTCTTTAATTAACTTCCCCCGCGTTATATTTTTTAGCTCTTTTAAAGATTCAATATTATCTTCGAAGAAGTGAGTTTGGGAATCCACAACAAATATAACTCCGTCAGTGCCCTTGAAGATTTTTTTTCTTAAGGGAGAAAACCTGCTTTGGCCTGCAACTGTATAAACATGGTAGTATACTTTATTCTGTTTAGTTGATTGAAATATACCTCTATCAAAATATAATGTAGACCCACTTGCCATTGATATTTTGGTTAAATTTCCAGTCGGAGTGATATCTTTTTTCTGTTCCTTAGTCAATCTATATAATGAGTCTACAATCGTTGTTTTTCCTGATCCACCCATACCCCAGTAAAGGATTTTTATATAGATATTATGATCTGCAGTCCATCGAACCATAGAAAGATCCTCATTGAAGTTATACTATTTTCAAAACCGAGTAATGTTTCTTATTAACTTAATTATAATAGAAACATCTCTCTAGTCTTTATAAAATAATATTATTAAATATTAATATAATTACGCATTTATAACTTTATTTTAGTTTTTAATTCTCGGTAGTTTATGACTTTAAAGTTTAAAGTGAATTATACCTTTCAAAAAAACTCATCGTAAGGAATAAAACTAATTCTTCAAGTTTTTCTTTTTGAATTTTGAAGATTTTTTTAGAATTTAATATGTTCAATCAATACATTATACTTTCCTTGCTTTATTTTATAATTACACCATAAAATAATCTCATTAAACATTTTTCCTCTATAATTCTCTCTAATAATTAAGTTAATAATATCAGAATACATTATTTTTCTCTTTCCCTTTATTGATTGCTCTATTTCTTTTATAATTCTTTTAATTAAATCGTGATGGGAGGGTGATATATGCTGAGCTTCCTTAAAATGGTTTTGAAAATAACTCAAATCATCAACTCCTCAAATTTAATTTCTATCAAGCAAATCTAACCTATTGTTAAACTATTATAAATTTAAAGTTAAAAAATACCATTTTTTTTAATTCCAATCACCTCTCAGCCTGACACTAAGTTATTTTTATGCACCAAAGTGTAATCTTTATTCATTTCAGGTAAAAATTCATCCACATAATTGAGATAAAAGGTTCTTTTTTTAATTAGATTATAATGACAGACTTATGTGGGTTGAATTTGATAGTTAAAACAGAAGATAAAAAAGTTAAGGAAATTTGTCCTGAATGTGGGAATCGGGTTATAACAAACTCATTTGAAATAATTTGTAAGGGGTGTGGTCTAGTTCTAGGAAATCTTTATCAAGATTCGTCATATGTCTTCAATGATGCTAATAATAAAAGTAATTTAAATAAACAATATGTTGCATTAGGGGAAAGGACGGATTATATTGGGGGATTAGGGACTTTCATTGATTATGAAAATTCAAAATATCTTAGAGATAAAACAGGAAAATTATTACCTCCCGACGAGCAGAAGCTATACAGAAGATTAAAAAAAAACTATTCCCAGTTTTTAAGAATAAAAAATCACGAAACTGAGTATAGAATTTTCAATATTCTCAACAAAATATCAATTTATCTTAACTTAAATAAAAATATTAGAAATAATGCAGCATACTACTATAGAAAGATTGTTAAAAATGAGGAAAAAGTCATTAACAACATCTCGTTGATTGCATTTTGCATCTTCTATTCTGTTCGTAGAGAGTATCATAACGCACCGATCACAATTAACGAAATTTCAAACGCTTTTCAGAATTATGGCCATAGAGTTAATCCAAGACTTATTTTAAGAGATGGGATTAGATATAAAACACATTTAAATAATAATGCCATCCCCCATAAAAGTGAAGATTACTTGATTAGGTTAATAGATAATATCATAAACCACGAAGCTTTAAACGCAAGGTTAGTAAAAAAGGGAACAGTGTGGACTAAAGAAGATTATAAATATAAGTTGACTAGTAAATGTCGATATATTTTAGAAAATCTAACTGATTGGGATCGGGGAGGCCGTAATCCGTTTATCTTGACAGGTGCAATAATATATCTTGCAGATAAACTTTTATCTAAAGAGTCTAACCAAAAAGCAGTACTAACTCAGCAGATAATATCAGTAGCAACTAAAATTGCTGAATATTCTATTAGAGATCACTATGTAAATCTACTTAAACCCATTTTCATACAAAAAGAAACCTAAGTTTTGATTTACCCCTAAATCGAATCTATCTCATCAAATAAAATTATTTTTTAATTTTCATTAATTCTGTTAATTAAATTTAAAATCTTATTAACCTTTATAAAAGTAATAACTACTTAATACATAATTTGCTTCTGTAGTGTAGTTCGGTCAAACTTACTCTTCTCTTATCGCAGAAAAAAGGATTATGCATGCGAGGCTCTCACCCTCGTGACCCGGGTTCGAATCCCGGCAGAAGCATTAAAAAAAATTTCTCAGAGGTTTTTGACTCTATTTGAAATTTTTAATTTTTTCAACCAAACTTAGAAGTTTGAAAATGATTTCTAAATATTCACCAATTACACTCAATTGTGATTCATTTTCTAATTTTTGAGAGATCCATTGAAACTTATGAATAAGCGTGGGTAAAATTATACTTTTAATATCTTCTATTTCGGTGTTATTGATTAAAATTGGTTTCTTTTCATCATTCTCTATTTTTGGAGAATTTTCAACCAATAATACCTTCCTATTACATATTGGACAGAAAGCAGTTCCGTCTTTTTTTTGGAAAATTGGATTATTACAAATAGGACAAGATAGGCTAAGCATTTTATGGCCATTTTTCAACAGTTCTGCCATTATTTTTGCGTCGTCTTTAATAAATACCACTTATTTTAATTATGTTTTAGTTTTTCTTACAAGGTTTTATGTTTGCTCTCGAGATTTAATCTTCATTAGGGTAACAACGTATCCCGAGATTCGATTTCTAAGATGTTTTGAATCTGCTTCGAGATACTTGTCTAACAATTTTTTATTTTTTTCAAAATCTGTAGTAAAAACATCTGGATATTTATTAATTAATTCTTTCGATACTTTTTTGATTAAAATTGTTCTAACTTTTCCCATTTACTTTCAGCAATAACAAGTATCTTAGTTTTGAATTTAAATATTTGATAAAATAAATGTTTTTTGGTATTATATGAGTTTTTATATTTTAGTGAAAAAAAAGGGATGTGAATAAAAAGATCATAGGAGGTTTTTTATCATTCATTCTTTTGGTAATAATCCTCTTAACCAACTCGGTTGAAGGTTTTTCATGTTATAATACTAGTTTAGTAACTGATAAAGATACTTACTTTACTCATGAAAAAATTAAAATTAACGCATCATGGGAGCTATATTATGATCCGGATTATGAAATTTCCTATATTAGAATTCAAATTATTGATATCTTTGATGAAATATTATGGAACTCTGCTAGTTACAATTCTATCGGGATAATAGAAAAAAACTGGACTGTTAATATTCAGGTTCTTAACATTACGTACTCGAATTTCTCAGATGTGCTATTTATAAGAATCTACAATTATTACGAAGATACTGAAAGATTTCTAAGAGGAGAATCAATTAGAGAAATCTTAACAGTTAACCTTATCAAAAGAAGTATTACCTGCAAATTATCAGGGTTTAAAAATGAATTGATATTTGGAGATTCCAATTCGTTTAGTGCGCATTTTCTCAGCATTGAAAATGGTACCAATTTGATTAATGAAACTTTTCGTCTAATAACTACATTTAACGAGGAGATTTTTTTTCAAACTAATTTAACAACCAATGAAAGTGGAGAAGTTGAATTTAATATTTCAACAATTACCCATTTAAATCTAGGAAGAAATGGAGTAAAATTTCGCATGAAAAACAATGTTCTCTACAACGATACTACTTTCACTTATGAAATATATGTAAAAAAAATACCTGTATCCATAGATATCACCAGTTTTGAAAATAACTTAGAAGAATCTAATCTAATTAAAATACAACTGTACTATTATTATTTTTTTAACCAAAATGAAAAACCAATTGAAAATGAGGATGTAAAATTAGTTTTCTATACTAATTCAATTTTGGAATATGAAACAAATTTAAGAACAAACCAATCAGGATTTTTAAATATTGCTATCTTGCCTAATAATATTATCTTTAAAACTGCCATAAAGTCGATTAATATTACTGTTATTTTCAATGGTACAGGTCAATTGGAAAATAAAACCCTATCGTTTAACTTAAACATTGAAAATTTCTCTTATGAGGGAATTTCTAATCTATTTTTTTTTACAAACATTGGCCTTTTCTCCATTATGATTTTGTTAATGCTATTTATTGGCTTGAAAGCATATTATCTTCAGAGGAGTAAGTTTAAACTAATTAAAGATTTAACTTTTAAATTCTAGCTTTTCATTTTTCTAACTTTGTCCCAGTTAAGTAATAGACTTGACTGCGATAGGTGCGATGGGTATAAGCCGACAAAAAAGTGTTATATTCCTCATCTAAATTTTCAAACAAAACTAATAATTTTTACATTATACTTCCATACTCTCTAAAGAGTATCCTATGAGAGTATATCTTAAATCATTCATTACGATGACAAAAAATTAGAACTCTGTATTTTATTATAAATAATGATCTTTATACTTCTAATATAATTTTATCAGATGTTCTCTATGACAATTGATTACTTTGAAGATTTATTAAGAAAACCGTCATTATTCAAAAGTGAGAAGAAACTCGATAATAACTATGTTCCTAAGAAGTTACTACATAGAGAAAAAGAATTATCGTTATTATCTCAATTATTTTTAGAGTTAATTACGAATCCGAATTCACTATCGCGTAAAATATTAATAGTAGGGAAAACAGGGATAGGAAAGACAGCAACGATTAAATTATTTGGAGAAATGTTAATAAATGCAGCAGCTAAAAGATCTGGATTAATTAAATATGTTCACATTAATTGCCGGAAAGAAAGAACTAGTTATAAAGTTTTAATTAAAATTGTCCGAGCACTTAACAATAATTTTCCAAAAAGAGGTTATTCACCTCAAGATTTGCTTGAAATCATTGTTGATATCGTAAATAATCAAAATCTGCATCTACTAATAGTTTTAGATGAGTTAAGTTATTTAATCAATAATGGGGGAGATCTAATTTACTCACTTACAAGAATTAACGATGATCTATTTAACAGTCAACAACATCTATCTATTATAGGAATTGCAAGAGATATTTCGTGTTTGAGCAATTTAGATATTAGTACTATGAGTACCTTACAAAGAAACATAATACATTTCGAAAAATACAATAGAGAGCAATT
The DNA here is from genome assembly GCA_013375475.1 of Promethearchaeota archaeon. Taxonomy (GTDB): domain Archaea; phylum Asgardarchaeota; class Lokiarchaeia; order Sigyniarchaeales; family SOKP01; genus SOKP01. The sequence goes on along the minus strand of JABXKD010000003.1, from coordinate 93,861 downwards.
ATATGACATTTTAGAATATAGAGCAGAGATAAGTTTAAAAGAAAATGTAATTTCAGATAAACTGATTGAATCTATTTCGGAATTAGTTTATCAAAGCGGAGATATTAGGTATGGATTAAACCTATTATGGAAAGCAACCAAAATTGCTGAAAATCAGAATTTAAAATATATTACAATGGAATGTATTCGTCTTGCAAATCAAGATATCGTTCCATTTTCTGCTATTGATATTTTAAATTATATGCCAATACAGAAAGGTATTTTATTATTAGCCATAATTACCGCTCTAAAGAAGAGCGGAAGGATTCAAATCTCTGTGCTAGAAATAACAAATTCGTATTTAATAATATGTGAAAATTTAGGAATTCATCCTCGGTCTCACTCCCAACTATGGAATTACCTTCAAGAATTTAAAAGAGAGTACCTAATTACTATGGAAATAAAAAGTGAAGCGATTAAAGGTCGTAAAGCCTTGATATCGATTCAAGACATTTCTATTTCAAAATTTGAAGAAATTCTTGTAAATATTTTACAAACTAAGGGGATTAAAATTTGATCGCAAAAAACATAGAAGAGAATTACAAAATAGAAAATTTATTAGGCTCAAAAGCGAGAGTAAAAATATTGAAGTTACTTGCTAAAAATGAAGAACTGTCAATCTCTCAAATAATACGAGGCACAAACCTTAATCATTCGAGTGTTAAATATCATTTAACCTGTTTAAAATCCTATAATTTAGTTCAAGAAAAAGTATTTGGGAGAATAAAAATTTATAGATATAAGTTTGAAAACATTCGCGCTAAGAGCTTAGGTAAATTTATAGAAATTTGGGAAGGCGGATTATGAGTAATGATACTAAACCTCAATTTATCTTTTTACTACTCGAACATAATTTTAATTTATTGTACGTATCGGGATATTAAATATAGGAAAATATCTAACAAAATTGTTATAGGATTTTTATTTATAAGTAGTCTAATAGTTTTTACTGAAGATTTGGGGATTTATAACAACTTATTTATATTTTTATTAACAAAGATATTTTTCCTTTTCTTTGTATTTCTCTTCTCGCTTATGTTATTTTGTTTTAAAATCATAGGAGGGGCCGATGGTAAATTGTTGATAATCCTGGCTTTTCTTAATCCAACAAAGAGTTTTAACTTTCAATGGATATTTACTTTCTTTTTTGTCTTTTTGTTCCTATATTTATTATTAATGCTAGTCAATTTTCTTCTAAATAATGGTTTATCAGGGAATAATTCCTATGATATGATACACGGTTTAAAAGAAAAATTACCAATCTTACATAAAATTTTTATAATTTTATTCTATAAATTTTTAGACTTCTCTCAAATTAATAGTTATACAGACGAAAAATTCATCTTAAAGTCTTTAAATTTATTCTTTAATGAAAAAAAAGAAAAATTTCAAATTCTAACACAGTTTAGACCACCGCTTGTGATCCTTATCCTTCTTACAAATAATTATATCTTGCTAAACTATTTTTATTAAAAAAAGAAAATTATCGATCGTGTTCCTTTTTCTGATTACTTTTCCAATTTACAACGATGAAATAATAATAAGGATAATTTTAAATTGGTTAATTTTTATTTAATATTTGAATTTTAATTATCTTTAGAGTGAACTTTGACTAATGGAAATTGAAAAAACGAGAGAGACATCGTGGAAAATTCAGTTAAAAAACAAAAATGAAAGTATAGAGTTGACTTCAGTTGAAGTAAGTGGAGAAGTTCGGATTTTAAAGCTTACATTATTAAAAAATAGTGATTCTTTAGTTGTTGAAATGAAAAAAGAAGAGTTTTTTAATTTTTTATCGCTAATTTCTGCATTTAGGGATGTAATAATTGGGGATGATCAAATAACCATGACAGAAAGTTTAAATTCTAAAGAATTAACGCCTGAGATCAGAACTGAAGTTGAGAAGAACGAATTTTATAGAGATGAACCTGAAATTGAAGAGAAAACTCTTGATAATAAAGAATCAAACGAACTTAATCCCGAAGAATGGGATCCATGGTGAATAAAATCGTTAGGAACTTTTTTCTATTCTAAATTCGCATGATTTTAAGCTAGGATCTTCTAAGCAACATATATTTTCTATTACATTTACTTTATAAAGTGCGTATTCACCAAAACCTGCTAAAATTCCCGTTAAATAATAACAAATATATTTAGATTTATTATCTAAATCGTTAGAGATGTTATGCTGCAATTCAATTACGATTAAGTTGTCAGATATTTTTTTTGGATAAAAGCGCCCCCAACCTTGATTGCTCAATATATTACAAAATTGACTAACTAAATCATTTAGTGATTTTGATTTTAAATTTTCATCCCAGTTTTGAATTAATACCCAACCAACCTTTTTACCTAACCAAACTAATAAAGATTTTACCCCCTCTCCATAAATTGACGATAAAATATCGATTATTTGAGGAGGGAAAAATACAAATCGCTCATCGTATAAGTCGTATTTCCCCTTGCTATACTTTAACCCCTTCAATTTTAAATTTCTCATAATAATAATCAAATCATTTTTTTATATAATATTTTCTAGGATAACGATTATTTATGCATAATTTAATTCTCATCTTGTTGTAATAGAAATTATTTTTAAAACAATTATTCCTCTTAATCTAATGCGAATTCAATCTTTATATTAAAAGATTTCAGATATTTTTTAGAATTTTAAATAGTCTATTGTTTAAAATAATTAGGAACATGTCAGAATTTAATTTAATTGTTATAGAATTCTTTTTATTGTTAGCTCTATTCTTCTTCATTTTTGCATTTTCAATAATTTCTTCTGAATCTATAACAGTTTTAATTTCAATTATTCTGTTTTTTATTTTTTTAATACCTTTTTTTCAGGTTTTAAATGAAATAAGTTTAGTTGTGTTTAATGAAGGTTTTGAAGGTACTTTACTCAATTCAATAATTTCCTATTCGATATTCATAATTATCTTTATTGGAATTTTTTTATTTGTCGAAATGGTTTATGTTTCTCTTTTTAACTAGGGAGTATTAATACTTCCTAAAAGTAATTAAGAACATTGATAAAAGTAGAAAAGAACACTAGGATAAATATTACATTAGATACAATAATTAAGATTCTTTTTTTTTCATATGATATGATTTCTAAGAAATAGTGTGAAGAAATGAAAACGCAAAAAAGGAGTGATAAAAAGATGATAACAAAATCGTAAGTAAATAATATTTCGAAAAAAACAGAAAAGCTCTGGCTACTATTAAGTGAAAATTCTCCTATTATGAAACTAAATAGTGGAAATAAGCCCCCAATTCCTCCAATTATTATCGGTAAAAGGAACAAAAAAAGTAAGACTTTAAATCGTTCTCCTTTTATGATAATTTCTAACCTATTTTCGAGTTTTTGATGCATCGATATCTCATCTAATATCTGTGTAATTTTTTCATGTGAGAGATAGGCATTTTGAGCAACTAATTTTCCTATTACATCTAAAATTATTCTATAACGTACTGATTTCAGCTCAATTTGCAATCTCTTTAGTATCTCCTCAAATGTACAAGAAAAATTTATAAGTTGGGAAATTTGTGATTTTAGAGGCCTTTCCAAGATGTTATATTGTAGCTCGTTTTGTGTATAAGCTTTTACAAATGCTACTTCAGGAGAAGAATTCTTCTGTAAATTCAGTGTAAAGCTTAGTAAAAAAGAAATAAATTCGTTAAATTTTGCTTTTTCCTCCTTTGAGTAATTGTTTATTAAACCGAGTAAAAAAAAATTGTTTTTTAAAAATTTCTTATTAAGTGTTTTTAAAGTTATGAAAAATAGTGGTAAAACAGAAATCAGTATGAAATAATTAATTGTTTGGAACAAAATTAGAAAACTTAATCCTAACGGAAAAAACAAACCAAAAAAAAACAAAATACTTAATTTTGATTCAATTTCCCTCAAATACTTTCTAAATTTTTTTTCCAGTGAGTTTTCATTTTGCCGATAGTTATTCTTGAAGTCTGATAATAATAATCCTTTTATATATGAATTAAAATCTAATGAGGGAGTAACAATTTTAGATAACAGCATTTCTGGATTTCCACCTAATTGAATTTTATTGAGCAACTTTCTAAATTCTTTTGAGATTGGAAGTCTAGATTCACTGATTAGTTTAATGAAATTAATAGCATGGTCAGAGTTATCTCCATGAGATTTTTGAATTAAAGAGAAATTAATTTTCACTATATACAACAGTGCGTTTAATTGATTCTCTTTTTTAAAAATCTCTTTGTTAAGGATTTGACTAAAATAGTAGGATATTAATAATGCTAACAAGAAGGAAAGGGATATAATTAATAATAGACTAAATTTAGTCAATATTATTGAAGAAATCAAGAAAAATATAAAAAGTATTAAAAATATTATGAAATTGGCTTTATTAACATCATTTTCCTCAACATTAAACTCCTTTTTGTAGATAATTTTATATCGATTATCTAAATCTTTAAATTTCAATTTAGGAATCTTATAAGTATGAAGTATTTGGTAAAAACGGATTAACATATTGTTTAGTGCCATAGAATCAGCCACATTTTTGAACTAATTAAACTGGACTTCAATAAAGTTATAAAGATTTGATATCCTTAAAATATAACTATTAGCCGGTAAATTTATATAACTGTGATCGATAAAAGGTTTAGTATATTCGATTATTTTATAATAGATTTTATTTCCTATGACATATTCATATTTACAATAGAAATCAGTTAGAGTTATGTTAATATTTTTAGGGTAATCAATATTTTTTGTATATGTTGCATTGGGATTCTCAATTATGAATTTTATTCCTGAATCTACCTCAAAAAAGAAATTTTCACATTTTTCTATATCAAGATTAATAGTATCATTAAATTTAGAAATGTTTATTATAAAAGGATTAATCATTGAGATGAAAATGGTTAATATGAATATTCCAAAACCTGTTATTAATGCTTTTTCTAACAGATTTGTCATGCTACCTATTTTTAATTTAAGAATTTAAACTACTTGAGTTTTTCCAGTTATCCCAAAATAGACGAAGGCCAGCTATGCTATTATATGATTGAAAGGAAATTCGATCAAATAATTCGATTAATTTCGTGATTTCCAATTTCTCTATTTTTTGTAATGTATCAAACACATCTTGATAGAGAAAGAATAAAATTTCATATTTATCTTTCTGCAGATCTTCATATTTCCTCAATGTTTTAACAATATTGGAGTCGTATAAATCTTGGAGAGCGTCCCATTTTTTTAAAGTTGGATCGTGCTTGAATAAATTATTATAGATTTCACTACTATCAATTAAATTGTCATTGATTTCTGTAATTGAATCGACGAATCTCTTTTCTCGATTTTTCTTCATTAAAATAATAAGACCTAAGTCTCTTAAGCATGTCTTATCAATATTAAAGTGATAAATAATTCTATTTATCAAAGAATTAATATTATTTGAGTGAATTGTTTGAAAACCCCTCAAACCTGCGGCTAAACAATGAAACAATGCTTCAGCTTCATTTTTAGTTAGAATTTCACCCAAATAAATAATATCTGGAGTTCTATGTAATAAATTCTTAATTTGAGTTTGTTTTGAAAGTTGGTGATTTGTTTGGTCGTGAAGAGAATCGACTTTATATTTTAATTGGTGTCTATCATATTTAGATTGGTTTAAAGATTCGATAACATTTTCTACATAAATTTTTCTAAATTCCTTTGGGGTTAATAAATCTAAGGCATTAATTAAAGTTGTTTTTCCTGTATCTGTTTCACCTGTAACTGTTATGTTTACTCTTCTTAAAATTAAAAAATATAAAAATGAAGCGATTGCTGGGTTTAAAGTACCATTTTTTAACAAATCTTGAACGGTAAATATATTTTTATTTAATTTTCTTATATCTAACGCGAAGTTATTTACTTGAATTGGTCCAACATCGATCGCAAACCGACAATAAAAATAATTATTTTTTAAAACTACTTTAATACTTGGGTTCGAGTAATCAAGTCTTTTTCCACTATATATCCTTAAAAATGTTTTTAATCTTTCGATATCGTTTAGATCGAATTTGATTTCCGTTCGGCAACGCCCAAATTTTTGGTGATTAATGTAAATCTTTTCGTCAGGAGAATCCAGAAAAATTTCCTCAATAAAATCATCAACTAATAGAGGAAAAACCTTTTGTAAGTTTAATTTATGTAATACAGTAATATACGCAACTTTTTCTTTTTCTGTGTGTGAGAGCTTGTACTTTAAATCTAGAAAAGTCGTAACTTTTTCCTTGTATACATTTATTAACTTTTCTAGCGGGACCATTTCACTAAACTCAATAAGATTCAAGTTATTTTTTGCATCGTTTACTACGGTTTTGAAGTAATTTTCGTCAACCTTTGATTCGAAAGCATAATGAATTGAATATTTTTTTTCATATTCGCCATTCACATCGAAAATAGAAATTTGGAATATCTGATTTTCTCCGGAATAATAGGATTCAATTAATTCACCATGAGAAATTCTTGAAAACTTATTGAGTATCTGATTTCTTTTAGAATCTAAAGGTAAATTAAAGAAGTATTTCTCATAAAAGTTGACTATATCTTTAGAATGATTATTTTTTTCCTGAAATTCACTATAGTCTTGAATTACTCCAAACTTATTTAAAATATTTAAAAGTACTTCTAAAAGGCCTAATATCTTTATAGAGCATTTCTGACATTCTATATTATAGGATTTGTGAGCAATTATTTCATCTTTTTTTTCAGTAACAAAATTGAAAACTGAAATCGGATCAAATATAATGCTTTCACTAATTGGAATGAACGTCTTATGTATAGATTCGACCCTACAATTAAATTCTTGATAAAGGCAATTATTTTTTTCAATATTTTCAATCTTTCTCCAAATTCTTTTTATGGATTTAAGTTTTTTAAAATACTTTAATAGTATATTAATCTGGTCAGGATTAATTATAGTTTCATGGATTTTTAAACTTGAATTTTTGAAATCCTTATTTCTGCTTAAATATAAACTCTTTAGAACGCATTTAATACATTTATCATGTGTATATTTATTTTCTATTAGATCTGAACACTCGGAACAATCAATATTACATATTTGCTTTTTGTTGTTAATAATCCCTTCTTTTGCTTGGAGATAATTCAGATTATCAGTTTTTGATTTCATCTAATATCTTCTTTCAAATGAAATTTAAAAAGCCCATTTTTCTTAATTTGAAGGGATCAATGGTTATTTCTGAATGACAAACTTTTTTTATTTTGAAATATTTACAGCTTTAATATCAAAGTGATTAAACATGGGACATCGTAAAAAACACGCCCCAAGACATGGTTCTTTAGCATTTCTTCCCAGAAAAAGAGCCGCGGTTACTAAGGGCCGAGTAAGGCATTGGTTAAATGTATCTGATAGTGTAGCATTTTTAGGTTACGCGGGCTTTAAAGCAGGCATGACTCATATTACATATATAGAGGATCAGAAAAACAGTCCCTATTTTGGGAAAGAAATAATGAAACCTGTTACCGTTATTGAAGTACCTCCCTTAATTTTAATTGGAATTAGAGTTTATAATGAAGATGAATATGGAAAATATATTGTGGGAGATATTTTTTCAACAGAATTAAACAATTATCTTAGTCGAAAAATCAACTTACCAAATTTTGAAAACTACGAATTTAAAACAATGAAAGAAAAGCTCTCTAAAGCATTAAACAATACAAGTCAGATCAGAGGAATTTTTCAAACTCAACCGCATCTTACTTCTTTACCTAGAAAAAAACCGGATATTATTGAAATTCAAGTAAATTCGGGTAGTACCCCTACTGAAGAGTTTAATTTTGCTTTAAGTTTTTTAGGTAATGAAATTAGAGCACGAGACATATTGATGGAAGGAGAACTAGTAGATATTTTAGCGGTAACTAAAGGAAAAGGATTTCAAGGACCAGTTAAAAGGTTTGGTATAAAAATATTAACCCGAAAAAATAATAAGGTTAAAAGAGCTGTAGCATGTATAGGGCCTTGGCACCCCGCAAGAGTACTTTATACAGTTCCTCGACCAGGACAGTTAGGATTTCATCAAAGAACTGAATATCATAAGAGAATTATGGTAATTGGTGAAAATGAAGAAGAAATAAACCCTAAAGGGGGATTTATTAGATATGGTGAAGTTAACGGAGATTATCTTCTAGTATTAGGATCTATACCAGGTCCAAAAAATAGGTTAGTTAGAATAAGAAAAACAATAAGACCTGTTAAAGCCTTTACGGTTAAATCACCGGAAATAACCTTTATAAGTAGAGAAAGTCAACAAAGGAAATAATTTTAAAAACTGTGATTTAATATGGAAAAAGTGAATGTGTACGATTTAGATGGTAAAAAGAAAAATTTGATTGATGTACCGCAATTATTTAACTTTAAACCCAGAAAAGACCTTATACAAATAGCAAGTGAAATTGCTTCAAGCAAAAATAAGCAAGTTCAAGGTAGAGATAAAAGAGCCGGGTTAAGGAATACTGCTGAAGGGTGGGGTACAGGTCATGGAATGGCAAGAACTCCACGAATAAAAGGATCAGGGTTTCCGACTTCTAGAAATGCTGGACGAGTCCCTTACGCAAAAGGAGGGAGAAGAGCACATCCCATTAAAACTGAGAAGGTAATTGAAAAAAAAATAAATAAAAAAGTAAACAGACTTTCAATTATATCTGCGATTTCAGCTTCCGGGGATTTAGATTGGGTTAAAAATAGAGGGCATAAAATAAGTAAAGTTCCTGAAATTCCGTTAGTGATAGATGATAAAATTCAAACCGTAAAAAAGACTAAGTTGATGTATTCAATTCTCACTGAATTAGGGTTGGAAGACGATTTAACCAGAGTAAAGAAGGGTAAAAAGACTAGGGCTGGTAAGGGAAAAAGAAGAGGACGCAAATACAAAGGTAGGAAAAGCATTTTAATTATTATTAAAGAAGATTTTGGAATAATAAAAGCCGCAAGAAACATTCCTGGAATAAATGTTGTGAAGTTTGAAAATTTATCAATAGCGCATTTAGCACCGGGAGGGTTACCTGGTCGTCTAATTCTTTGGGCTCAATCAGCATTTAACGAATTAAAACAATATGAGGAGTTAATATAGAATGGAAAAATATTACAAGATCATTCAAAGGCCTTTAATCACGGAGAAAACTTTCGATATAATTGAAAGAGAAAATAAGCTGGTTTTTATTGTTGACAGTAGAGCAAATAAGACTCAAATCAAACACGCTATAGAAAAAATCCATAATGTTAAAGTGATAAAAGTGAATACAATTATTACTCCTAAAGGTGAAAAAAAAGCTTTGATTAAACTTCACCCGAATTACTCTGCTCAAGATATAGCGATAGATCTAGGAATTTTCTAATATAAACTCATATTTTAACTTATTTATATTAAACTCAATAAAATCCCTAAAATTTATGGTCTTTATGTTTTCCAATAATCTTATTTCGCTGGACTCAATTAACTTATTATATTCTTCCATGTTTAAAATTAAAATTATTACAAAATATTTCGAGAAAAACTTTTCTAATATTCTGGAAATTTCAATAGGGTTATAGAAATCCAAAATTAAGAAAAGTATTTTTTCTTCTATGAAAAAAAGGTTAGGTTTTAATTGATGAAAATCAACCTGGTTCAAGCGCAAAGTCTTATCAAATTGAACGCTAAACTTAGATAAATCTTGAAAGTTGTAATTACTTAAAGATAGAAAAATATCCGAATCAGGAGTCATGTTATAAAAATTTTCAGAAAAATTGGCCCTCCATAATATACAATTTAGGTGGTTTAAGTGTATTACAGACTTATTTAAAACTTCGTAATTAAACAAACTATTAATTTCTTCCTCAATAGCTATAGATTTTTTGTCTTTTTCGTATCTAATATTAATGAAATACGCGTTCGAAACTATTCTTCCACTATTAAGGGATTGTATATTGAAAATTATATAACCCTTTTGATTGAAATTATTGAGTGCTTTCAGTAAGTTATGTAATGAAACTTTATCACTTTGCATAAGATCGCAATTTATTTCATAAAAATATAAAAACTTTTCAGTATCACTCTGTTTTATTATCAAAGAATCCCCCGTTTTCAAGGCATTAATATTATTATCTATTTTACTCGATAGTATATGAAAAAATTGTCTCTCTAAATGACGATTTTTCAAAAATTTGATAGATTTGTCATATTCTCGTATCTTCTGAAAGATTAAATTAAAAAATTTATCAATTTTAGGTCTATCATTTCCGATAAAAGTTAATATGATTGTTTTTCTTCTATTTTTGGGTACATTTATCTGAATGGAATAATAAAAGAGAAAATTGGTTAACAGAAAATCGTTTAAAAGAGGAATAATTTTAAGTAAGTTATTGATCTTAAAAATTGAAAACGCCACGAATTTATCGTTTTTATTAATGCTTTTATAATAGATTAAATGCTTTTCAGTTAAAAATGAGAATAATTTGAATTTTCCTTTTCTTACCATATCATAAATTTTTTTAAATAAAATTATAAAAACTTATCATATTTGCTGGTTTGAGGACAATAATGATTAATATTAAAAAATCATGATGAAATATATAAATGCTGAAGCGAATTTTAGAGTTTATTAATAATTTGAACCCGGAAATTGTTATCCAAGCACCTTCCAGAATCAATTTAATAAATCCGTTAGATGCTGTAGAAGGGGATTTTTGGATGCCGTCAGTAGCAATTAATGGAATAAATAATCCTCTATCGGCTTTTGTTTATATAAAACCGAGGGAAAATGTTAGTGTTATAAAATCTTATTCTATTTATGATAAATTCGGTGAGTTTAATATTCAGATCGAACATGAAGAGCAAATTTCAAAGCATAAAACTAAGCTAGAAAAAAAGCTAATTGGTGAATTAAAATTAATTTATGCTAGCTTATATAGATTTATTAATACTTATTCAATCTTTTGGGAAAAATTTAAAAGTTCCAATTTTGAACTTGGAATCTTAACTACAATACCAGCCCAAAGTGGACTAGGGGGAAGTACTGCGATTATAGTTGCGATTTTATATGGCTTATCAAAATATTTTAATTTATATAATAATCTAAAATGTTTAAAAGAAAGTGAGTTCCCATTAAATAGAGACACTATCGCGGAAATGGCTACAAAAGTTGAAGATCATGACCTTAAAATAACTGCAGGGTATGGAGATAGATATGTGATATCTAGAGGCGGTTTAAGTTTTTGTTCTTACTCTGGAAAACTACATCATAAAAAGATTTCATTAGAACCTTTAGCTATTTACGATAGAATTGATACATTGTATGATATTCATAGTTTACCAATAATAGTTTGCTTTTCTGGAGTATCTCACGATAGTGGGAAAGTCCATGAGATACTACGACAAAGATACTTACTCGAAGATCCGTTTGTATTAAATGGTTATAGAGATCTAGCAGAAATTTCATGGAAATCACGTTTTGCTATTATGAAACAGGACTGGAAATTATTAGGTGATTACTTTAAAGAAAATACTACGATTATAGATGATATCATGAAACATGTTGGATTTAACCACGGAATCGGATTATACAATAAAATTTTAATAAAACTAATTGAAAATCATCCTGATGTTTTTTCTGTGAAATTAACTGGGGCTGGAGGGGGAGGATCTGTATTTGCTTTAGTGAAACCGGATAAAATTAAGGAAGTTTTACTCGATTGGGAACACAATTTAAATGAAATAATCGATAATGAATCAACTTTCTTGTCTCTCTTCCCAGCATATCCTTTAGAAATAAGACAAGAATTGAGAAAAGCTCAATTCTTTAGAATAAAAATAGTATCTGGAGTGAAAAAGTTATAATTTAATGAAGATTTAAAATAATTATTTATAAGGTGTAGAGTAAATTTGAGTAAATTTGATAGACATAAAAAGACTTCAGTAGATTATATCTATCCGCATAAACATTGTAAAAGCTGCGATCAAATGATAGAAGAAGGTTTAACTTATTGTTCTGATTGTTACGAGAAATTACAGCAAAAAAAACAAAAAAAGTGGTATAAACGGAAAACGAAAGTGGACAACTGAAATTTTAGTAAAGTATCATTTTTTATCTTCTAGTTGATCTAATCGGTTTAGAAGCCAATCTTTATCTAACATTAAAATAAAAGGTCCTAAACGAGGTCCTGATTTGTTGTCTAATAACATTAGATATAAAGCTTCAAACATTTTTCGTGGTGGAATATCTAGCTCTTCTTTAGCTATTGTAAAAATTGTATTTTGAATTGAATCAGCGTCTAGGTTGTCATTTTCTAGCAAGAAATTTTTAAACAAGATAAAACCTTCTAATTGTTTATCGCTCAAAGTTTGAATGAGATCCATAGAAATCGTATCAGTTATAGTAAAAATATCTATTTTATTCAGAATATTTCTTTTTATTTTCTGATCTGTTATTCTAGATATTTCATATTTAACTTCATCAATCCATTTTTCTGTTCTTTCTAATAACCCTTTAAACTCTTTGATTGATATGGGTTTTTCGTGATCTTTCACTCTCAAAGATGAATTTGCTTTTTCATATAATTTTTCTATACTCAATATATTTTGCATTTGAGAAAGGAATGTTAGTAATTTTAAAGGAATTCTGAGTGGTTTAAACTCCGGAATTTTATTAATCTTGGTTAAAGGATATAGATATTTATAAAAATCGTATTCTTCCTTGGATTCAGGTTCCTCTACCCCATAAAAAATATTTTCCATTTTTTCGTAGTAGTCATGATATTGAGAGATTTCTTCGATTCTCAAAGAAATGTGCTTCATAGGGTTTGTTCTTAAAATTAACATTCTATAAATTTCAGGATCCGCTAATTCCAAATATTTTTTGGGAGTAAAAACGATCCCCTTGGATGTTCCCATATCTTGCTCTCCCAATCTTAACCATTCATATGGTAGTTTTATAGGTCCTTCATAATCATAAATTTTTTGACAAATCTCTATTCCTGTATCATAGGCTCCTCCTTTTACGCTATGATCTTTTCCTGCAGGTTCACATGTGGCTTTAAATAACGCCCATTTAGCGGGCCAGTCGATACGCCAATTTAATTTTAATCTTCCACTGTAGATCGATGTTCTTTCCCGATAACCGCATGCAGGACACTCATATATAACCATTTGTTCTTTCTTTAGATATTTTATTGCCCGATTAGGCTGAATAGAGCCATCAATTGCTCGATCCTGTATTTTATTACATTTATCGCATATCGCCATAACTGGAATCCAGGTTTTTTGCATATCATTAAACAGTTCTTTACGATCATTATCTAAAGTAGGTAAGATATATTTTTTTAATATTTCTTTGATTTTATCTGTATTTTCAAGGGCCGTTTTGATTTTATCCTGCATTTCTCTTCTCTGATACAAATTATAAGTCCATATAATCTCGTTTTTTATGCCAAAATATTTAAATGTAGAAATTAATTCGTTTCCAAAATGGTAAGCATAGCTTTCACATCCACAATCTTCATATGGACATGGAATTAAAGCAAATGGTTTACCTAAATTACTTTTTTGATAATTTTCATCAATATAATACGGAAACCTCTTAGCTGCGTCAAAATCATCCATAAACAGATAAAAGGATACATTAACCCCCTTTTTCTCAAATATTCTCCTAAGAGCATCGCATATAATTATTTCTCTTAATATTCCGATATGAACATGCCCGGAAGGTGTTTTCCCGGTGGACAATGTTATTTCTGTTAAATTTCTTTTAGAAATTTCTTGTACTGTTTCTTCTAACCAATGTACTAATCCTTTATTTACCATACTTTTTCACTAATCAAAAAAACCTTAACAGAGTAAATGATAAAAATTATTTATGATTTTACATTTTTAAAAGTGGTGAAAGAGTTTTGAGAATCGCTGTTCTTAATAAAGATCGATGTAAACCAGATAAATGTAGCCCATTTGGGGAAAAACCATGTATTAAATATTGCCCAAAAGTGAGAACGGGTGATAAAACAATACAATTAAGTCCAAATGGAAAATCTGCCGAAATTATTGAAAGTTTATGCACGGGATGTGGAATTTGCATAAAAAAATGCCCTTTTAAAGCGATAAATATTGTTAATTTACCCGATCCATTGCTAAACCAAATTACTTATCGGTATGGTCCGGATCAGTTTTCTTTATTCAGAATGGCAATCCCTAAGAAGGGGAAAGTGTTGGGTTTGATAGGACAAAATGGTATAGGAAAAAGCACAATGCTTTCTATATTGTCAGGCGAATTAAAAATGAATCTTGGGAAGTTTAATAATGACACACCTGATAATGACGCGATAATTAATTTTTTTAAGGGCTCAGAATTACAACAATATTTTATAGATATGTTTAGCAATAAATTGAGTGTTGTTTATAAACCTCAAGATATTACTCTTATTCCTAAGCATGTGTCAGGTAAAGTTTATGATTTATTAAAAAAAAATGACGCAGATGATCGTTTAGATAAAATAATTGAAGATCTAAACCTTAAGGAAATTTTAGATAGAAATCTCTCTGTTTTATCCGGTGGTGAGGTTCAAAGAGTAGCGATTGCAGCTGCATACCTCAAAAACGCGGATGTTTACCTCATTGATGAACCTAGCTCTTATTTGGATGTTAGTGAGAGAATTAACATGGCTAAATTAATTAGATCACTCACAGAGAGCAATAAGACTGTTGTCGTTGTTGAACATGACCTAGCAATATTAGATTACTTAAGTGATTATATTTCTTTATTCTATGGAGCTCCAGGAGTCTATGGTATTATTTCCCATCCTCAAGGTGTTAGAGTTGGGATAAATATTTATTTAAATGGATATATTAAAGACGAAAATGTAAGGATTAGAGATGAGCCTATATTATTTCACGAAAGACCTCCTATTGATTCCTTATTTGACATTGGTGCTAGCACTTTTTCATATGAAAATTTAGAAAAAACATTAGGGGACTTCCACCTTAGTGTAACTGGTAGTGAAGTTCATGCAGGAGAGATACTAGGTATTTTAGGACCTAATGGAATTGGTAAATCTACTTTTATTGATTTAATAGCTAATAAAATTAAATCTGATACTGAAATTAGTTTAGAAAATGAAGTAATTCCCCGCTCTAAACTAAAAGTATCATTAAAACCTCAATATATTAAAATGCCAGAATCTAACTTAGTTTCTGGTATTATTAATCAAATTAAGATGGCTCCATTTCTAAGTCAGTCATATAAAAAGCGATTGATTAACAGCCTTAAATTAGAGAATATAAAAGAACGAAAAATATCCGAGTTAAGTGGAGGAGAACTGCAAAGAGCAGCTATAGCTAATTGTTTATCTACAGAAGCTGATATATATTTGTTGGATGAACCATCTGCTTTTTTAGATATTGAAATGCGACTAACAGTTGCTCAATTATTGAGGAAGTCTATCGAGGAATTAAAAAAATCGGCTTTTGTAGTAGAACACGATATAATTACACAAGACTTCATAGCGGATTCTATTTTAGTCTTTGAAGGAACTCCTGGTATAGAAGGTAAAGCATTGACCCCTTTAAACTTAAGAGACGGCTTTAATTTATTTTTAAAAATGATGGGAATTACTTTTAGAAGAGAAAAATTAACAAAACGTCCTCGGGTTAATAAGATCGGTAGCACAAAAGATGATTATCAAAAAAGAATTAATGAGTACTATTATATTCCCAAATGAAATGTAAAGAAATTTAGTTTTTTGATTGCTTGCTCCTTTTTTTCCACTGGAAATTATAGATTTTAAATTTAATAATAAAATGAAATTAAAAGATTAATAAGATAATTTAAATATCTCCAAATAATTTAAAACTGGGCTCTATTTTATTATATGTATATATATTTTTCAAATCTATTTTATCGGAAATTGCAATGGAAATTTTGGGGTTTTTGATATTTTGTTAATAATATAATAATAATAAAAAATTAAAAAAAGAAGGATTTAAAAACTATTCTTTTAATTTCCAAAAAACTAAAGGTCTACCTCTCATTCCACTGTTCCGAGTAAATTTTTCAATAAGTCTTCTTTTTTGTAACTTAAGCAAGTTATCATAGATGGTCGTTCTTGGGTTATTAAGAATTTTAACTAAATCTCTTCGGGTTGAAGGTCCAATATCTTGAAGTTTTTTTATTAAATTATATTGAATCGGAGTTAAATACTCTTTAGGATTTATATCATTTTTAATTACTACTCTATTAGCCATAATTTATTCCTCCAAAAATTTTAGCATTTTTATTAGTCTTAATTATTTTATCGACAATTTATCGACGTTTTAACTAAAGAACCAATAACTAGTTCTATGATATATTATAGTATCAATTTTTATATAAAGATGCTTATTTATGCATTATTATCATCAATAAACATAAACTTAAAAACGACAAAATTATTCTATATTTGTGAAATAAAATACAAAAAACAATATAATGACTGAAACAACAAGAACAACAGTTACTTTAAGTAAAATAAGTATGAATCAAGTAAAAGAATTAGTAGGTGTATTTGGGAGCACACCTGCTTCTGTAATAAGTCGAATTGTCGAACATTTTTTTGATTATGGGAAGTTTGATGATGTAATAGAAAAAATGAAAGCAAAAAAGAGAGAATTATACCCACCTGACGATACTATCATTAACAATAAAATTAACAACCTATTCAAGGGAGTTAACAAGATACCTTTTAATGAGTTTATTGATTTTTTGCAAGTTGATAAGACACATGTCTTAGAAAATATCCATATTTGGGCCGATAAATATAATATTAGAATTGTAGAAAATTTAGTTATTAAAAACTCTGATTAAAAAGTTCTAATTTATATTTCCTCCTCTTTCGCTGAACACCTAAGAAAGCTAAATTTTATTAAAATTAAGCACCAAAACCTTCCAAAAAATTATTGGCTAAGTCTAATGGCCAATCTAACAGGGTGGTCATAACACCAACAATTATAAAAAAAATGAACAAAGCTAATCCAATTAATAAAGCATATTCAACGAGATTACCCCCATATTCATCCCCAAAGAAATCCTTAACTTTCTCTTTAAGCTTCTTGCTACCCTTTCTAATAGAATTCCATTTTTTCATGATTTAGGTTATCTATTTTTAAATACCTATCCGAAAATATCCTTATAAACTAAACTTAAAAATTATATATTTTTACTCTATAATAGTTTTCAGCGTTTTATTGAGCTCTTCTTCTTTTGATTGTTCTCTAGGAATTAATAACTGGAATTTTCCGTCTTCTCTTCTTCTAGGAATTATATGAACGTGAAAATGATTAATAACTTGACCAGCAGCTTTAAAATTATTTTGTAAAATATTATATCCATCAATTTTCAGTTTCTCATAGATTTTGCTAGATATTTTTTTTACTATCTTAAATACATCAGTTAATTCATCGACAGGAATATCTTCTAAATTATTATAATGATTTTTAGGAATGACAATTGTATGGCCATTTGAAATAGGAAAAATATCTAAAAAAGCTAAGATAGTATCGTTTTCGAATAGAATTTGAGATTGAATTTTTTTATCAACTATTTGGCAAAAAATGCATGCTTCATCTTTTAACAAATCTCTCACCTTCTAATAATCAATTTCAAATAAAGATAAGTCATCTTAATTTTTAAAAAAACTTCCACAGCCTTTTAATTTTTGTAGTTAGTTTTTTTCTCAAGTAATATCTAAAAGGGTAATGATGCATATGTTTTATGACGAGATTAAATCATTAATTGAAAACAAATTATCTCCGAGAATATTCCGATTTAATTCCGAATTCTACGGTTTATACTACGGTCAAGTTAATAATAAAAAACACATAAAAAGATTAATGTTTACAGTAGATTTGAATCTAGAATCAATTCACTATGCAATCAGAAACAAAATTAATCTTATTATTTCTTTGCATGGTCTTACGAAGGATCCGATTACAAACTTTAACCAACTCTTAATAAATAAATTGACATTACTCTCTAAATATCCCTTATTAGTGTATATTTTAAATTCTTCTTTTATAGCAGCAGAAGGAGGAATTTCCGATACTTTAATGGAATCCTTATATTTAAAATTAGAGAAACCACTAAATATTAAGAATGATAGACTTGAAAAGGTTCCATTAGGGAGGATCTGTATTCCAAATTCTTATTCGCAAGTTGAAAAGGCACTAACTATAGAAAATTTGTTAAAAAGGATAAAATCGAATTTCAACACAGATAAGATTTTATTTGTCGGCGAATCAAAATCAGAAGTCAATAGAATTTGTATTATGGGAACAGAAGCAGTAGATTTGAAATATCTAAGAAAAGCTTTAAAGAACGGGTGTGATTGCTTTATTTCGGGCAATTTTGACTATAGCATAGCTAATTATGCAAAGGACACCGGTTTAAACTTAATTGGAACATCTCTTTACAGCTGTAACACAATTGCATTGAAAAAATTGCATAATCTCCTTAGCTTAGAATTCCCACGCGATGATTTCTACTTTTTTGAAGCAAAAAACCCTATTCAAGTTTTTGCATAAACTGTATATTGCTTATTTTACATCATTTAGAATGTAATAGTTTCAGTCAAAGTAATGATATCATTAATAGAAGATAATTAAATTAAATTTAAATGGTATAAATTTTACCATCATGGTAGTTTAAAAATAAAAATTAAAGTGAAATAATTAATGGTATTGCTTGAATATAACGGAAGAAGTCCAACTATTAGCAATAATTGCTATGTATCTCCACTGGCAACTTTAATTGGAGATGTCACTATCCATGATAACGCAATTATATGGCCTGGTTGCATAATTCGTGCTGAGAACTCAAAAATAAACATTAGCGAGTATACAACTATATTTAACGGTGTTATGATGTTTACGCGGTCCCAAAAAAGTTCGATTAATATAGGTCGCTATTGTATCATAGAATCGGGAGTAACTCTTCTGGGATGTTTTATGGAAGATTACGTACAAATTATGGAAGGTACTCTAATATATGAAGAATGTTCAATAGGAGAAGGATCCGTCATCGTAAAAAATAGTCAAGTTCCTCCTGGCTTAGTAATTCCCGCCAGATCTGTATTGCGAGGAATACCGGTTGAACCAATAAGAGAACAATCTCGAAACGAAGTTCTAAAGCAAAAAGATAGAGCAGAGCACTATTCTGAATTATTCATGAAGATAAAAGAACAATTACCCAATGCTCAGAGTTACTTATTAACATTACCAGATTTTGTTAAGCTACTTTTAAAAAAAGAAATCTAAAAAAAAATTATATTTCTATATTTAATTTATTTACCAATTCTTTATATCTCGAGCGAAGAGTTACTTCTGTAACACCTACAACGTTAGAAATTTCTTTTTGAGAGATTCTTTTGTCTCTCTTCTTACATACCAAATATAACGCTCCCGCACACAAACCCTTTGGATCTTTTCCACTTGTAGAATATTTAGTAACAAATGATTGGAGGATATTTATTGTAGTTTTTTCAGTTTCCGCATCTAAACTTAATTCAGCAACAAACCTTGGGATTAGTGAAATGGGATTTGTTGATGGGGCTTTTAAATTTAATTCTCGTATTATTGTTCTGTAACATCTCCTTACATTTTTTGCATTAACAGATGTTTGATCTAATATTTCTTGAAGTGTTCTGGGAATTTTTCTCTCTCTACATGCGAAATATAAGCATGCAGCAACCATCCCATTAATAGATCTACCGCGCAATAATTTTTTCTTAAACGCTTCTATATAAAGTCTAATAGCAGCCTTTTTTACATGATTCGGCAGATTTAAGTTGCTACCTATTCTTTTTAATTCTGTAGTTGCAATTAACATGTTGCGTTTATCCCAAGTCATCCGAGAATTCCATTTTGCTGCTCTTTTTAAGTCAGGGCTTTGTATATTGTTTTTATCAATAACGGTGCTTAAACCCATATCAGGTAATAGAATTGAAATTGGAGAACCCGTTCTTTCTCTCCTTTCTTTTTCTTGCTTTGTAAATGCTCTCTTATCGCTATGAGACACATCTACGATTCTTTCGCTTATGACTAAACCACATTGTCGGCATACAATTTCTCCCTTTTCTTGAATTGAAATTGTATTACCTTCACATTCTGGGCATAAATTTGATAAATTACTCACTTCATATTTTATTTCCATTTTAAAAACCTCTTTAAAAATTTGAACTTACCTAACTGTAAAACTTTCTAAATTCCCGTGTAAACTAACTGAAAATCGTGTTAAATAACAATAAATCTAAATTCTTGTGACTGAAATCGATTTATTAATTGAATGCAACATAATTATATGTAACTTGGATATATAAATCTTATGATCAAAACTAAAGACTTTTCGAAATATGTTAAAGCATAAACGGCATGAATGTGGTGAATCCAAACATAATTCCTCCTGGAACAGTAATGAATAAATAAGTTAATGTCACTCTAGGGTGTTTTACTTTAGATAAAAAGAAATATATTGAGATTGAAATATGAGCTGTATCGACAAATGAAATTATCGCAATTGCGTAATAAATTGTTTTTTCGTGTGGGTAAATTGCCAGGTTAATATCGGTAATTCTATTTAAAGCGTAAGGATCAATGTCAGCAAGGCTTATAAAATTAAAGATTAAACGATCAGGTAACGGATCTAATATCCATATTAAAAAATAAGTTAAGTAATTAAAAAGAATCCCAGAACCAACAACTATGTAAACAGTACCTACGATTAACCGGGGTTTGGTAAGTGGATCAGTCTTATTTTCTTCTTTTTCTGAAGGTAATGCTTTAGTTTTGAAATAAATACCTCTTGCTTTTAGAAGCGTTAAAATTCCGCATCCTATCAGAACAATGACAAAAATATACTTAAAAACTTGAAAGTAAATCAAAGCATATCGATTAAATTCAATACAGAAGTTTTCAAGAATATTTATAATATCATTAAGTAAATTATTTGAATTCATAGAATAATTCGAAATTTCCATCTTATATTAATTTTAAACTGAATATAAAAAAACTACACATTTTAAAGTTTTAAAATCAAATTCAAAAACATAAAAACCAGTTAAATAATCACTATCTCAACAGTCAATATTAGATCACATTATTTTTTCGCATTCATGGTTTATTTCTTTCATTGTGGTGTTAAAATCTTGCCACCAATCTTGACCCTGCTGAGTCACGAGCATTGAATCGACTTTTTTAGAATCTAAGCATCGAATTTCCTCTTTAAAAGCTTTAACTTTGTCTTTCCATATTTGACTAAATATGTTTTGCACATTTATCTTTACTTTTTTTATTAACTCTTCGTATGTAACAGAAACATCTTCTTTTTTTTGTAACTTTTGAAGCTGGTCAAATTTTATTTTTTCCTTTGCTCGATTTAAATCCCCGCAATTTATCGTGATCGTAAATGGTTCTGCTTTTCCGTACTTGCAAAATTTTTGAATATCACAAGGCGAACAATAACTTTCAAAACTGATTAGATAATCTTCTAATCCTATGATTGAATAGCTTAAAATTTTCGACAATAATTTCACTCTTGAGACCTATAATAAGAAAATACAATCTTTAACCTATTAAATTTTGAGGCTTTAATTGAATCAGAATTTATTTATTTCTTATTATAAATTTTGTTATGGCTCTTTAAACTCTCTCTCTGCGACATTAAATCACCAATTCCCCGATTTATTATCCGTTTTTATTTTCTCCTAATATTGACCTTATAAACTCCAATTTTTCGGAGATTCCTAATATTAGACTTTTCTCTAGAACTTTTATATCCTTTTTTTCAAATTCTAATTGGCAAACAGTACATTCAATTGATTCCTCGTAAATAATTATATTCTTTTCCCCACATCTAGGACACATGTGAACTATATTCTCATCTTCCAAAAAAATACCCTCTAAATAGTTTATATTCATAAGAATCATCTTTTTTTATGCTTGGATTATTTATTATTTTTTTATAATTATCATAAAGTAGGAGTATCCTTTTTAAATGTTTGCAGAAAAAATGAAAAATATGAGAAGAATTGCTCTAAAGATTAATTAGTATTTATGAATTTGACAAAAATGTAAAGAAATCATGGAAAATTCCATTGCGTTGATCACTAAAAAAAAAACAAATTGTTGGAAATTCAAGTAATTTATCATTAAGTGAAAAATATAGTATTTATAATAGAGAACTTTTATTTATATCGAGAGTCCAATAAAATCTTTAAAATATTCAGTTTGAACTCATTTTTGTCCCCAGAATCTAATAACTACTTTTATTTTCAAATTAAACTATTTGAATAAACTAAGAAAAAAAATTAAATATATACTTAGCTTTTTTAGTAGCCATTAATTACGGATTTCCTTCGCCAGCACCAAATGCTAAACCAGAGGCAGAAAATTGGAACCATATAGAAAGGGTTACTATTAAAGCTAAGATTATTGTAAATTTATTTAATTTCTTCAATATATTTCACTTCCAAGTGTAAATTTGTGTGATATTTTTTCTAATAAAACATTTTTAAACTCCCCGAGGATTTTTGAAGAAAGATAAATAATTAATAATCTATTCTCTAGAATTTAATTGACAATACTATAGATATGTGAAAAATGCCAAGATCAGCATATTTAGAAGTGGTTAAAAAATTAGCAGTTAATTTATCTCCTCAAAATTTAACTCAAATATTCCAAGTCCTACTTGATGAGTTAGAGACATATTTAGAATTAAAACCATTCTACAAGGAAGTTAACATTTTTGTTAGAAAGAAATTTGATGGAGATTGTTTTGGTAAAGAAGAATTTTTCAATATAGGTGTTAAAAGAAAACTACAAGATAGTACATTAGAAATTAATATAAATGATGATTATGTGAAATTTTATCATTTTATTGTACTTAGAGAAGCGTTTAATTGCTTTATTCCAAATGATCTAGTTAATTTTGAATCTATACAGCTTGTGATTAACCAACTTATATTGAGAGATCTTTCAAAATTTGAAAATGAATATGAGTGGCGTAAACTAGTTAGAAGGCTACTAGATCAGTCTGATTTATTATCTAGTGGATTTAATAGATTGAATAGTTTTGATCGATTAGTAAATTTTTTCAATCTTCAATCGCTAGAAAAAACTCCTACTCAATTTTTTTTTGAGTATATTCGAAGAAATTCTCCTTTAATTAGAAATAAAATGGACTACTTTCAGGACATCTTAGAATTTGAGTATGGAAGATACATATCGAGTTCAATATATAACATTGAAACTATAGAAACAATAAGGTGCTTAATTGAGATTTTTTATAAAGTAAAGAACTATAAAGACTTACTTAGTTTTAAAAATTACTTTAAGCAATTTAAAGAAGATAAACTAATTGAAACAGACTTAAGTATTAGAAATTTTATCCAAAACATGAATTGGATTAAAAAATTCAGTTATATATCTCCTTCTTATCAAGTTAATTGGAAAACTTTGAATGTATGCCTTTTAAATATTATCTTACGATTTAATCCTTTATTAAAAAAAAAGGAAATTTTGAAATTGATTAAAGAATTCCCGTTTCTTTCAACGCCTAAAATAGCTCGCAATACTTTTGCATTTGATTTATCCGGATATATTGTCATACCTAAAGTATATCTTAATGATTTTATGAAGTTTATATTGAAATTGAAATCATATGGTTATATTAATGACTATTTTTGTTTATTGTGGAACAGAAATAAACATTTCCTGAATTTAAATTATTTTAAGCAACATTCAAAAACGAAGAGAATGATAAATCCCTTAAATCGAAATTACGAGAATAGATATGAAATTGAATTTGAGATGGATTACGGTGATAAGTATTATAATAATGAATTAGCGCTGTTTGATTTTTTAATACTAGATCGAATAAGGTTTTTTTCAATTAATTCATTTGGATTTGAGAGAAGAGCTAGTTCTTTAAATATATTGAAATCTGATCTGCTTAATGAAATCACAGATCAACAAGTTCATATACATAACTTCAGAACTGTTTTTAAAAAATTTCATGATTCTATAGATTTAAGAAGAGAATTCTTAACGCTTTTAGAATTGAATAGAAATCAGGGATTTTTCTATATTAAAGCAATCCTTTTTGAATATATTACTATTTTAAAATTACTTGATGAAATATTAATTAATAACATTGAAATTAAGGATCTTCATCAAATTAATAAAGTTGTTAAAAATTTTAACAATTCATTAAGAATAGAGGATTTTCTTAAGTTAAATGCTATTTACTCTCATAATTCTATCTTTAAAGATCTTTTTCCTTTAAACAATGAACCTAGTCAAATTCTAAAAAACAAAATTGAAAAATATAAAAATTTTTACGATTTGATACGCTCATGCTATAATCTAAAAATAATTGATTTAAATGAGATTCGAAGAATATTAAGAGAGCCAACTTTAGTGCAGACGATTTATGAGGGAAAAGAAGAAAAATTAAAAAAATACTATGAAAGATATAAACTATATAAAATAACCGGTCAAAGAATTGACAATGTGATCCATCGCTTTTTAACCAGAAAACCTCAAATTGTGCAACCGCTCTTGATTAATACAATTAAAGCGAGTAATTTTGTAAAAGATCATATTCAATTAATTCTAATCAAATCTAAAGAAGTTTTAAATAAAATAGAAAAATTGAAAAAATATTTCCCTCGGATTCTTATAAATGATACAATAAATCTTTTTTCTGACGAACCATGTTATTTTGTTGAGATCTCGATGCCTTATCTAAGGAATAGAGAAAAAAAGTTGTTCTTTTCGATTTTATATAATCATTTTGGAGATGAGATTATTTATGGTAAATCTTATCTTTGGAGTGGCACTGTTCAGGCGATATCTAGTAAAAATTTCTATGATTTTCATAGCAAAAAGTACTTTTATACTAAGTCTCTATTTGAGCAATATTTCTTATATCTAAGAAGCATTTTCGGAAAAGAATTAAGCGCGGAAAAAATAGTTAAAAATAAAGACCAGCAGAAATTCTGGTCAAACGAGAGTGAAATTTCAAATCTAATAAAAAATATTGATATCCGGGTTTCGAAGGAAAATTATATTAATAATACTATTAATCTGGAAAAATTATTAGCGTTTCATTTAAACCTTAAATTAAATTTGATAAATGTTAACGAATTTAAAAGTATTAAATTAGAACCATTTTTTACAGATCACATTAAATCTATTAATTTTCTTCCCGCATTTCAAAACTTTGGTTTTGATCAGTACTTTTTATATTTACGACCTACGGATATGAATGCGATTGACTTTAAACTTATTCTTAGTAATAATTTTCAATCAGTTAAATTTCTTGCAAGTATCGATGAATCAAATTCAATTCTAATAAAATATATAACACCGTATAACGCTCCAAATTTATCCTATTTGAATTGGTTGGTAAAGTCAAAAAAAATAATCCGTGAATTATGCGGCTTCTCTATTAGGAAAGTTCATTGTCTTTTTCATTTAAATTTTAACTTTAGTCATGAGGGTTGGAATTATGATGCGAACAGATTTAAAATCCACATGCAAGAAATTCTTTTTAATTCAGATAAAACATTTAAATATCCTGAGATTAGAGAATTTAATTTAACTAAATTAAAAAGTAGTCCAAATTTTAAACCTAATTCTCCTGAATTTGAATCTCTCTATCAGATTTATAGCTGGAGATCTATTGACATAAAATCTTATTTAGGGACTAAAAAACAATCGACTATAAATCATATAATGGGTCTACTAAATAAAGATTTGATTTTTCCTTATATCTCTTTAAAGAATATTGGACTTCAAGACAAGATTTATATAATTTTACCCGACTTAAACCGAGAAACAATTGATAAATTAATAAAAATATTTAGTTTTTTTAACTATGGATTTGTCTACGAAATAGAAGGTCAATACTTTATCCATGGTTTTCCAACTGAAAAGCAATTCAAAAATGGATTAATGATCGAAATTTATCTTCCTGAATGTGAACTTAGTGAATTAGAGCGCGTATTTGATTTATTATTCGAATATCTAAAAATTAACGATTATCTGATTTTAAACGATTTGATTCAAGGCGATGATTTAATTAAATCTGTATTTGAAGATTTAAATTTCTTGAATTCATATAATCCTCTAAAGAATTTTAAATGGGACGAAAAAACTGAAGAATGGGTAAATCCCAAACTATTTAATGAAAAGTTTGAGCCAAAATATCCAGAATTATTACCTAAAGTATAATTATACTGGATAAATTTGGATCCCGGACTCGTCTAAATCCCATTGAGTGTTTATACTAGCTAAATAAAAGATTTAGAAAGACTTGAGAGGGATTTATTATCACCATTCTACCCCTTTACTGCTTTATTATTTAAAAATCAAGCTCAATAAAAAATAAAATCTCATTTGAAAAAAGAGTTATTTTAATAAGATTAAAAGAAAAAGATGGTTTCGATAGAAAACAATTATTCTTTAACCAAAAAGTAGTAATACAAGAAATTATTCGACAATTCAATGAGCAAGTTAGAGAATTATTTAGTTTTCATGATGTTCGATTAAAATATAATACAAATATTAAGATCAATCCTTTAGGTGTAGAAGAACCTTATAGAATTAAAGATTCTTTGGATGACTTCTTGTAGAAATTAAAGGGATTTTTATGCATCAAAGAATCAAAAAATTTTTTAGTTATATATAATATAAATCATTTAATCGAATTGTACTTCGATAATAACTACTTCAATATTTATAAAATAAAGAACTATAGAAGTTGGTACGAATTTTAGAATGGGAGAGCGGCTTGGGAGAGTGGATTCTTTAAATAGAAGAATCTCTTCAATGGCTTAGCCTGGTATAGCGCACGGCTGATAACCGTGAGGTCGGGGGTTCGAAGCCCCCCTTTCCCATTTAACCAATAGTGTGTTAAGTAATCTCGAAATTCCAGCTCTTTTGAATAGAACAATTAAAAGGCATTTAATCCGAAATTATAATAATATTTTTATATTTCATAGAAGATTTAACTTAATAGAACATGCAAATTTTAATCGTTTCTGGTACTCCAGGAACCGGAAAAACTACAATATCAAATAACATTCAAAATTATATCGAAGCTAAAGTAATTAGCTTAAACGAGCTAGCAATCTCAGAAAATTTAATAGAAAAATATGACACTAAAAGAGAAACTTCTATCATAGATAATAAGAAGTTAATTGGTTTTCTAATCAAATTAATAGAAGAGTATAAAAAAGGAGATCCGGAATTTTTAATTATTGAAAGCCATTTTTCTGATATCGTTCCCGAACAATATATCGATTTTGTTATAATTCTAAGATGCGATCCAGATGAACTATATAACAGGTTAAAGAGAAGAGGTTATAAAACAGAAAAAATTAGAGAAAATGTTCAATCAGAAATTTTAGGCAATTGTGTTAACTATTTTATGAAAAAACCAATAAACACACCGATACTAGAAATTGACACAACAATGGCCAGTATAGAATTTATTACAAAAACAATAATTAATATTCTTACTAAAAGTGTAGATATAAAAGATTTTTATGCAGGTAAAGTTGACTGGTTAGAAAAATTATTTCAAGAGGATCGTTTACAAGTGTTTTTTGATTAGTTAAAACTGATTTTAAGTGAAATATGATGAAATTTGAGATATTAGATGTTGACGCTTTAGCACGACTAGGTCAGATTAAATTAAACAATAAAGAGATGATTACACCTAATTTATTTCCGGTAATACATCCTTCCAATAATCTAATCTCACCGCTCGATTTAAAAAAAATAGGAGCGCAATGTCTCTTTACAAATGCCTATATTATCTACAAAAACGAAAAACTAAGAGATAAAATACTCCATACAGGGCTTCATGAGTATCTAAATTATGATGGGATAATCGCAACAGATAGTGGTGCGTTTCAACAATATATGTATAATAACGATTCCGTAGATATCGATGCGGATAGTATTGAAAAATTTCAAGAGAATATAGGATCAGACTTTCCTGTTATTTTAGACATCCCCGTACAATTAGAAGATGACTATGAAATATCAAAGAAAAAAGTTTCTACTACGATTCAGAGAGCAAAAGATAATATTTCAAGAAGAACTCGTTCAGACTGTTCTTGGTTTGGGCCAATACACGGAGGAAAACATCTAGAATTAGTAAAAGAAAGCTCACTCGAAATGAGTAAATTAGATTTTGGAGTCTATGCAATCGGTGGATTAGTAAAAGCGTTTTTGGATTACAGATTTGAACTAACAACTCAAATTTTATTAACCACAAAGCAATATATAGTTCCCAGTAAACCCATTCATATGTTTGGTTTAGGATTACCACAATATTTTTCTTTGGCTGTCGCATGTGGTTGTGATTTAATGGATTCGGCCGCATATATATTATTTGCAAAGCAAAATCGTTATTTTACTCTATCAACAGGTACCAAAAAGCTTGAAGAATTGGAAGAATTTCCCTGTCACTGTCCTATATGCTCTGATTTCACTCCAAAGGAAATAAAAAAATATGAAGAAAATTTGAGGATTGAACTACTCGCGAAACATAACTTATATTTATCTTTCTCTGAACTAAGAACAATAAGACAGGCAATAAGGGAGGGTAATTTATGGGAGTTAGTCGAACAGAGAGTACGCAATCATCCAAATTTAGTAAAAGCAATGAATGTAATAAAATTGAATAAACCCTTTTTTGAGATTTATGAAAAAGCATATAAAAGTCATGGGAGACTCTATTCTTCCAAAGAAAGCATAGAAAGACCCTTAATTTATCGATATGAACAAAAAATTCTTAATAATTACCGTTCTCCTAAAAATGTTAAATTTCTCATTATTTTACCGGAGTTGGATGTAAAAGGCACGACATCGCCCTTTGTAAACAAATGGCTAAATGAAATTAACAAGAACGATTTAATTCAAAGAATGGATATCCACTTAGCGTTTTATTCCATTATATTTGGAATCATTCCATACGAACTCATCGATTCATTCCCTATGGGACAATACGAAACAAGTGCTAATTCTTCAATAAATAACATTTTCTATCAAAATTCTATAATAAATTCAGAGAAATTATTAAAAAGAATCTCTAGCAACTATCATAAATGCGCCCTGTTAATTCCAGATATGTATTTAAACCAATTTAAGGAATTGAAAAAATTCCCTAATACACATCCCATTAATGGTTTAAATAATGTTCTGAATAAAATCTATGGAATTAATTTTTCCGAATTTAATGATATATCAGAAATTATACACTTTTTCAAAGATGGGTAAGAAATGGCCATATTAGACTCAATCAATGCAATTGGGCATTCACTTATACAATGCACTCACAGAACTACCATTGAATTAACTAAGGACGATTATCTTACCAAAAAAGGAACATGTATTTTGGGTATAAAAGCCTCAAAAGCCTGCCATGATTTAACTCCAGAATTAAAGAGAAAAATAGTGGCCGGAGAGAAAATCGAGGTGGTAATAAAAGTGGGTGAAAATATTGATCATTTTTATGGCTATGGCAGTAAAAAATTAACATTACTAAGTACAAAGGACTTAGTTTTTCGAAAAAGCAACTATATATGCGACAGGACTATCCTTATAAGATGTACAAAATCTTCAAGGGATTTGAACCGCAGTCTTATTAAAAATTTAACTAATTCCAAGAACCGTATCTCAATAGTTTTCAAAGATAATGATGTAGATGAATAGGCCAGGAAAGGAAGACACTCAATTTTTAAAAATACAAAAGGATCACGCTGAAGAATTTCTCAAATTGATAAAGATAAAATTTTCCGATGTGAACATTATCGATAAAAGAAAAAAAGTACTACATAGTGGTTCCTATGTGCTGTTTCCTTTAATAAAGAACAGAGAAAATGTGAACAAATTTATTGAAAGTGATATATTCGATTTAAAATTTGAAATTATTAACACTAACGGGGAACTGGATCCAAATTATAAATTTCGCTCAATTGAAGAAGCCTTAGCAGACGAATTACCTGAAGATATTATAGAATTAATACCAAAATCTTATGATGTTATTGGTAAAATCGCGATTATCGAATTTGACCAATTTATCGCGTTAAACATTGATAAAACCTCGTTATATAAGAAAAAAGTGGCTGAAGCGATAGTAAAAGTGAATAAGGGGGTAGAAACAGTTTACGAGAAGAAAAGCGAAGTAAAAGGAAAATATAGGTTAAAAGATCTACAGTCGATTTTTGGTGAAGATAATCCTGAAACTATTTATAAAGAGAATAATTGTATGTTTAAATTAGATGTCAAAAATACATACTTTACCCCAAGATTAGTTTTTGAGCGAAAGCGTTTAAGTTTACTTAATTTTGCAAAAAACGAATTAATCGTAGATATGTTTGCCGGCGTTGGACCAATCTCTATTCAAATTGCTAAAAGCAACGAGGTAAACGTTTATTCTTTTGATATTAATCCAATGGCTTATAAATATCTCATCGAAAATGTTAAATTAAATAAACTTAAAGGGGAGATTTCCGCTCATAACATAGATGTCGCAACCCTCATCAATTTGTCAAATGAATTAGGAACTCATTTAAACGATTGCGTAGATAGAATTATAATGAATTTGCCGGAACAATCTATAAAATATATAGATATAGCATGCTTTTTAATGAAAAAAATTGGTGGAATACTACATATTTATCAATTCTGTGAAAAACCAAATCCAATTGAAAAAGGAATTGAAAACTTAAGGAATAAGTTAAACGGGAAGGGATGGCGTTTAGAAGAGATAATTAACTCTAAGATAGTTAAAGCCTTTTCTCCTAAATCTGATTTAATTGTGATAGATGCTAAAATTAGGTATATCCCTTAAAACTTAATATATTGAACTTTTAATTTTAATTTATAAACTTCAATAATTATAGGAAACTTTGATATTTAGATCTATTTTTTTAATAATAATAATAACTATTTGTGATAACGCTCTTGTAATAACACTATTTACTTTTCTTTCTTTTTAAAAAAAAAGCTACTCTAAAAAAAGATTAATATGATTAGTTTAGTTTGTTAACTGATAAGCTCATCCCACCATCAATAATTAAGTTTTGTCCCGTGATATAATCGGCTGTTGGAGATGCCAAAAATACTGCTAAGTCAGCTACCCATTCTGCTTCACCAATTCTATCAATTGGAATCTTTACATTTCTTGTTTCAAGAAATTGGCGAATTAATTTGGGATCATTATTATAAATAGGTGTTAAGAAGACTCCTGGACTAATAGCGTTCACAGTTATGTTGCTTTTTCCCAATTCCAGAGCCCAAAGTTTCGTAAATGCAATTAATGCCGCTTTACTCGCGCTATAAATCCCAAGCATCGGATTATGGCCATTAGGAGTACCTGCAACTGACGCGATGTTTATAATTTTACCCGCAATTGGTTGGAACTGCTTTTGTCGCTTCATACTTCGGAAAAATGCTTTAGTAACATTCAATGGGCCTTTAACGTTTACAGCAAACACTTTATCATAAACAGATTCTTTCGCTTTTAAGGCAGTATAAAGTCCACCATCTATTCCGGCGTTATTTACTAGTAGGAAAACATTATCAAAAGTTTCAAATGTTTTTTTAGCCATTTCATCAACTTCTTTAGAATTTGAGACATCGGCTTTAATTAAGAGAATTTTTGAATTATAATGTTCCAAAACTAGTTCCCTTGTTTCTGCGAGACCCGCTTCGTTAATATCATTTAAAACCAAATCAGCTCCTTTAGCAGCATATGCGATAGCCATTTCTTGGCCAAATCCACTACCCGCTCCAGTAATAAGAGCCACTTTCCCTTTTAGAAATTTATCTTCAGACACTTTAATATACCTTTTAGAATTATTGAATTATTATTTTACACGATTTTTAGATTAGCTTTATTCAGCATTGAATTAAATGTTTATTTAAAAATTAAAAAAAGTAGAAAAAATAGAATTATTAGAGCTAATTAACCATATAATCCGCGGTTTCTCTTTAGATTTCCAATTACTTTCATAGCGATAGGGGTTTCAAAAGCTATGTCTACATCAATTACAGCAGTTTTTTTAGACTCTATTGCTCTTTGTATGGCAGGTTTAATATCTTCAGGATTTTCAATTTTTTCTCCATAACATCCAAAACCTTTTGCAATTTCTGCGTAATTAGTTGGAGGTAAATCTACATCGCAATACCTCTTCTTAAACTCTCCTTTTTGCTTGCTTTTAATCATACCCCACGCACAATTGTTAGCAATGATAATGATTATTGGTAGATTTAATCTAACAGCAGTATCTAACTCCTGAACATTAAACATAAAGCTTCCATCCCCGTTTATAACAACGACAAGTTTATCTGGGTTCGCAATTTGAGCTCCTATCGCATAAGGGATACCCGTACCTAAATGTCCCATAGTTAACGGAAAGTAAAGAGTTCTTGGATCCCGTGGAAAATTACTTATCAAACCAAAAGTAAAAACTGCTATATCACCACCATCAATAACTAGTTGAGAATCGTGTTTTATTGAATCCAATACTTCATATGCAAGTCTTTCTGGTTTCATAGGTAATTTATCATATTTCAATAATTTTTGAATCGTTAAAGCGTCATTTTTCCTAACTTCAGTAAGGAAGGTATTCCATTCCGTCCATTCAGTGATCTTCTCTTTTGGGAGCGATGTTTCCATTTCAGCAAGTAATTGGATAAGTACAGCTTTCGAATCGCCGATAATTGCGACACTAACTTTTCGGTTTCTTCCAATCATTTCTGGATCAATGTCGTTTTGGATTATTTTCGCATTAGGGTTCCAGATTGGAGGAGCTCCATAAAGTATCGTGTAATCCCATTTAGTACCGAAAGACACAACCACATCTGCCTCAGAAACTGCTTTTCGATAAGCATTAGCGACTAAATAAGAGCCAACATAAGTTTCACTGCGAATATCTATAGCGCCAACACCATTTATGCTTGTACCACACGGAATTTTATAAGTTGTAGATAATCTTTTTAACTCATTAGACGCATCAGATGCATGAATTCCCCCACCTGCAACAATTAAAGGCTTTTTCGCAGTTTTCAAGATTTCTATTGCTTTCTTAATCGCGTTTGGGTTTCCAACTGGTCTATCAACCGGTCTATACTGCTCTGGATTTAATATATTATTTGCATCCTCATCAGAAGCTTTTCGGACAAGTGCGGTCTCTCTAAACTCTAGAAAAACGGGACCTCTCCTACCTGACATTGCAACCTTAATTGCTCTTTGTATTGCTTTTGGAATCTCATATGGTTCTTCGACCGAAATTTGTAGTTTAGTTATCGGTTCCATTAGTTTCATTTGATCTAACCCGCCTTGGAGAATACCGGTATCGTCGAACATTCTACCGATTTGTGCTCCGATAACAAGAAGTGGGATAGAATCTGCCCACGCTGTAGCTACTGCTGGAACGAGATGAGTGACCCCGGGACCCGCAGTTCCTAAGCAAACTCCAAGCTCGCCTGTAGCTCTCGCCCAAGCATCTGCCATGTGTCCTGCCGCTTGTTCGTGGCGAACCATAACAGTATCAATACCTTCTTCTCGCCCATATCTCTCTATAGCGTCATAAATTCTTAATAATTCTCCGCCAACAAGACCGAAAATTTTTGTTATTCCCTCCTTAAGAAGGCTTTTAACAACTAGATCACCACCATCTAAAGGACTAATGTTTTGTTTAGACATAAATTGAAGTATTGTAAATGAAAAATAAACTTTTTTACGAGAATATAAGATGAGAAGAGTTTGTATTTTTTAAATGGCCTACTAAATTATTTAATACTCTCAGCAAAATCGAGTGTTCCAGTTGGTTTTTTTAGCTGAAATTCTTCTTTTAAGATCATTTTTTTTAATTGCTCAGCTAAAAGAATTGCTCCGGCTCGATCTGATTGTCGTAATACGACGGGAATGTCGCTTCCTTCAAAATTAATTGACTTAAGGTCTAAACTAAAAGCCTCTGGACACAATCTTGCGCAGTTGCCACAATTAAAACATCGAGATCTATCAATTGCTACGATAAGTTCATCTTTTATAATAAAAGCGTCTGTAGGGCATTTTCCGATAACATTACAATCGTACCCTTTTCTACACGCTTCAGGATTAAATTTCATCATGAAGTTATTTTGCCAGACATCTCCGTAAGTGATTTCTCCCACCTTCTCTCTTCCAACGAGGCTTAATATCTTCAATTTTACATCCTTGTCAGATTTAACGATATTCTTGAACACGCGTTCGCTGAGAATTGGAATTGGTATTGCTATCGAACAGATGGGTTCAAGTCCGTAAGAAGTTTTAAAAGCACCCATAAATTCTGGGCTCATTTTGGTCATCGGAGCTATAGTCATCATATTTGGTTTTTCTATGTAATTACGCGTACCTGGTCCTATAAGATAACCAATAGCACCGTTCACTAAAAGTGGGGAGCCTACGCCAAAAGAGTCAAATTCAGGATCGTTTTGAAACGGATTCAAGGCACCACAACCAGAAAAGGTAAGTTCTGATTTATCAGGTTCAAATGGAAGGCATGAAAATATTGTGTTTACCTGGTATGATTCACAATTAAGCATTGCATTGTAATTTTTTATAGCTTGTCTAGTACCCATTAGTTTCGCGTATTGCATATCTTCTAAAGTTAATTCTTTTTCGACTTTTTCTCCTTCACTACTTTTAGCGAGAACCTCTACCGGTTTACCTTCAACGAGTTCTCTAAATAACGACCCTCCACAATATTCTTTTCTTGACTGGCTTTGTGCAGTTCCATAAACTATGAGATCTGCAATTCCTAAGTACTCATTGGGACACGGACCTGGAAATGCGGGGATGCCGTTTATGCTAATCTCAGTAAATTTGCGCAATGTCTTTGGTGCGCTCAGTCTGAAAGAAAACAACCCCAAAATTCCACTCATTAAACCTTTGGTGGCTGTAGTTATCACATCTACATCTTCAAACTTAACATGTTCTCCATCGCTTATTCGTGTGATGAATTCTTGAACGGTAATAACATTCGCAGTACCACTACTAATTTTTTTCCTTATTTCAGAAAGCTTTCGTTTATTAGGCATAAGAACCACTTATATTATAAAACAGTATAACTTGTAAAATATTTATTCTAATAAATTTTTTTTTATTTAAAACTACTAAAAACACCGAAAACGCTACTTGAAAATCCAATTCTAAACATAGAGGTTATTTCCTTAATGCCATATTTTGAGTCAAGATTAAGACTAAATCTTAGTAATTTAGGAGAAGTCGAGCAGAAGTTAAATTTTTGCAGAGTTTTAGGGATCAATAATTTAATTATAGAGTTAGAAAATGGCGTGAACAAGATAACACCGGAGTTAAATGAGTTATTTAACAGATATTCGACATTTAAATTATACTATCGCACAACTATTAACCCAAAAAATTTAGATGATTTAAAAATTAGTCTTAAAAAAACAAAAAGTATATCTGGTATTATTTCAGTTGAGTCATCCGACAGAAAGGTTCAAATTCAAGCAGCTAAAGATTCACGAGTAGATATGTTATCATTTTCGACTGAAAATATCGTTAAAACAATCACTCCAGGTGTAATATCGCTTACAAAACAGAATAATTCATTTATAGAATTTTCTTTAGAGTCAATAATGATAAAAAATAAAGCGATTCAATCTAGAGTTCTTAGGAGTTTATACCGCGCATTACAATTAGCTATACAATTAAATGCTAATTACATTATTAGTGGAAATTTTGACGATGTATTTAACTTGAGACATCCCAGAGCGTTAGTTAGTGTTTCTCATACCTTAATGGATATACCTTTGTTGAATGCCAAGAAGGCTTTTTCTGAAAATGTGATGGCTCTTATCACTCGTGCTAAAATGCGTCATAATAAAAATTATATTGAGCCCGGAGTTAAGCTGATTAAAGGAGGTGATGCCCAATAGTTAAAAAAGAGAGACATAGATATATACTATTTAAATTAATAAAACGAGGTGATTTCGTTTTAATCGAGAGAGACATTATAAATTCAGTGTGGGGCTCAATTTGGAAATATTTTGGATTAAAAGAGGCAAGTAAGGTAGGTTTATGGTTGCTCGATATCAATTTTAATGATGGGTTGGGTATTTTTCGGTGTTCTCACAGCACAAAAGAAGTTGTAATGTCTGCGCTAACGCTAATAACTGAA
This sequence comes from Promethearchaeota archaeon, assembly GCA_013375475.1. Taxonomy (GTDB): domain Archaea; phylum Asgardarchaeota; class Lokiarchaeia; order Sigyniarchaeales; family SOKP01; genus SOKP01. The sequence continues at coordinate 57,559 of JABXKD010000003.1, read as the reverse complement.
ATATCCGGGAATCAGGTTATTATTTCACCAATTAAGACTTCTGGTACTATTCGTAGCATTAATAAAATAAAGGAATTAATGTAAATTAAAGAGTAAGGCATATATATATTTGAAATTTAAAGAAGAGATAATGAAATACCCTAATCTAACATTCGCTCAAATCGAAAAAATAGGTAAATCATCGAATGTCGAAATTAGCACTTCGTTATCACACATTAAAGAGATCGATAATTATCGTAATTTGTTAATAATCAAATCGGAAACTAGCATATATGCAAAATTCACGGTGTATCCTACCAATAGGGAAAAAATAATTAAAATTTTGCTAGCAGGTTTAACCCAAATTGATGAATATATTGAAATTTTTTCTAGAGAACTCCAAAAATATAAAATTATTCATTCTTCAGGGTTAGTATTTATAGACGGAGAGATTTATTTTGAATGTTATCTTGATCTTTCTTTAGATGACGAAGAATATAAAGGTTTAAAAATATTTCTGGATAAGAATAAAAGTAAATTCAAAGATATAAAAATAGAAGAATTAAGTTTATCTAGAAGAAAAGTGAATCCTCATGGACATATGGAAAATTAATTTAAAATTCTCTGATGGAACGGTAAATGAATTAGAATTATACGATGCAAAAGCTTATTTTAATGGATACTTAAGGTTAAAGAGATCTTACTTTTTACGACTGGTTAAAGCTATTAAGATGACAAAAAAATACACTACTGGTCGTGCAATAGAAAGCGTAATTGGACCTGATGCTAAGGAGTGGATTGAAAACGCTTGGATGTTATTATTAATCAAAGATAACGAAAAAAAGAATCCATTTTGGATTCTTATACAAAGAGAAAAGGATCTTTCAGGTTTATTAATCGCAATAGGACCAAAATCGTTTGCAGAATATAATAATAGTAATATTCTTGAAGCTAAACGAGACATAAAACGATTGATAAATTATATTGTAGCTTATTTAACCAAGTTTAATTGTAGCGTTCTACTCCCTAATTATCTCTCGTGATTCGTAATTAAATCTCAAAACGATAGCTTTGAGTTTTCTCTTTTAAGATAAAAAAATTGTAGTTATCTGTTTTCAAATCCTTAAAAAATGATAAGATAAAGAAAAAATATTAAATTCAATTTTAATTATCAACTTTATAAAGTTTCTTAATTTAAAAGCAAAATTGAACATGAGCTTAATTGAAAAAAAAGTGGCTAAAGAACTGTGAAAAAAAATATAGCAAGAACGATAACTCTCATAATCATTACTCAAGTACTCCTTAGTTCAGCATGTTTAATAATAAATAGCAATGGAACCCCAATTGAAACACAAGTAGGATTTGGAACCGCTCCAGTTATAGATGGGATTATAGATGTAACAAAGAACGAATGGAACTCCGCGGAAAAGCTAAGTATTGCCTTGTTTCAAGATATAGCAAATCAAACCGATGGATTACCTATTGATTTATGGATTTTGCAATCAGAATCAAGTTTAAATTTCTTAATCCGGTTCGACTTAAATGATCATAGTTCAAGCGAATACGATAACGAATTTATAGGAATTTTAATAGCCGATTGGGAGGACAGTTTAAATTTTACTGACGCTAAAATTGTTCAATTTTCAAATATGAGCGAAAATACTTTACAATACTTAGATTACTATATTGATGATGATCTTTACTATGAGGACATCACTTCTGACGGAGAGGGAATTGCAAAATTAGAGGGAAATGAAATTATTTACGAGTTTTCAATGCCCGTTGATATCGAAGAAGGTGGAGTAGAAGATGTAGAATTAGAACACGGTGTTGAATTTGATTTTGAAATAACCTTTGGTAAAGAAGCAATTTATCCTGGTGGCATTATCATTTCAAACATCGTTTCAATATACTTAGAGTATCCACCTGGGGCTCCGGATAGAGATTTTGGTGAGCTTATAATGTTAGTCATAACAATTATCATATTTTCGACAATAGGAGCTCTTTACGCATTTTATATATATCGAATTACTCAACTTAAGAAAAAAATCGAAAGAATTAGGAGTTAAAATGTCAAAAATAAGAAAAGACACTGCAAAATCTGAATCGATAAAAAGAAAGCCAAAATTTACAGCGAAGGCTGCTTATCGTTCAGTTATACTTTCAGGCATACTAGGAGGCTTATTTTTAGCGCTATCGATCATCTTAAATGGAGAGATCATCATTATATTTACGGGTGATGATCTACTCTGGGTAAGTATAGATACAGTTCTCAAAGTTCTTATAATTCTATTTTTCTTCCTCTTTATGATGATAAGTATTGGAAATTACAAAGAATTGACCGGGAAACCAATAGATTTAAAGATAATCTTGCTAATATTTTTCCTTTCATTAATACAATCATTTAAGAATTCAATAGTATTCTCTTTTACTCTTATTGGTTTGTTAGTAATAGTAATCTACTTGTATATAGTTCAGGAAAGTTAATCATTATTAGTCATTTTCTACTATTATTTCAATGTCAAAGAATATTTCTTTTTTTATTGGTCATAGAGGGACATTAATAGATCACGACGAAAATTCATTAGATGCTTTTGAAGCAGCATTAAAATTTGGAGCCAATTACATTGAAATTGATGTTAGAAAAACTAAAGATAACGAATTAGTAATTTTCCACGATTCTAAAGTTGATAGGATTACTCATTCTAAAGGATTATTAGAAAATTATACATACTCAGAAATTGCTCGCATGCGCTTAAAATTGACCAATTCGCACATTCCAACCTTGAATGAAGTATTAAAGACATTTAGGAACAAGATCAAATTTATGGTCGAATTAAAAGGCGAAAATATCAGAGAAGACGTAATAAGAACTATAAATAACCACAACTTGTTGGAAGATTGTATCATAAGCGGGCGGAATTTGCTTGATCTAGAAAAAGTTAAACGAAATTATCATGAAAGTTATGTATGCTACAATATTACTAAGGCAAAAAGTTTGAAACTTAAAGATTTTGTAAAACAGGGTAAGGAAAGAAGGTTACATTTCATACCCGATTTTATTAGTTTACACTCAAAAAAAATCACGCAAGAGTTTATTGAAGTCTGCCATACAAATAATATTTTAGTATTAAGCTGGAATTTCATTGGATATAATAACCCAATCGCCGTAATAAAAGGTTTAGTTGAAATAGGGATTGACGGAATATTATTCGATAATCATAAAAATATAAAATTTACTAAACAGTGGTTAGAAAAAATCAATCAAGTTTCTTAATTTTAGATGTTCCAGTAGGAAGTACAAGTATAATATCATCTAGGGGTAAAATTTTCACCCACTTCTTTTTTGTAGATTCTAACCTATTCAGAAAAATTGATTTGATTTCTTTTGCTAGCTTTCCTTTTGTGTCTCCAGATTTGGAAGGATTTATTACTATTAAATTAGATTTCTTTTTAAAAGCATTAGTTGGCCCACATAAAATGTGTGGATAGAATATTTGAGATTCAGGATTAGATTCGTTTTCGATTTCTAGGAACTCCAAGGCAACAGCCAGTTCTGTTTTAGCACCTTTAATAAGATTCTTTTTTCCCGAAATCATAAAGCTACCTTTAGTTAAAAATTCACCACTAGGCGGTGTTTTAGAAACTTGGTCTGGTAGAACGTAAAATACATCGACGACGCCCCAATTTTCTTTCCAAGCTATTGAAAAGCTAGCTACGAAATCAGCTGCTTCTTTAATTGAGCTGTTTGGGATTTCCTCATTTTCAGGATTTTTAATTACTGCTAATGGCGATCCTGGAAAATTAGCATGAAATACTAAATCGTTAGGTGTAATATATTTTTTAAATATTGTTTCGTTCGAGCTTGCATCTCTTCCACCAATTACTAAAAATCCATCAGAAGATACAAACCATCTGAATTTTTCGTACCACTTTTTGGTTGGTCTCTTCATTAGAAAGTCAACTTCTAAGTCAATAGATTCTTTCTCAATTGCTAATTTTTTTATTTTCTCCTCCGTCTTTTCAATTGCAGGTAGAGTTCCTTTTAGCTTTTTTTCTGCTTTTTTACCTTTGTTGTAAATTAAATTAGCATTTTCGCCAACAGTCTTATTTAAATCTAAATATACTTCTTTATCGTTAATTAGAACTACTACTTGGCGAGTAGCTAGAACAATTCTAACATAAAATATTAAATCCTTAAAATTTTCACTTTTAGCAATTTGTAATTTTTCGTCTATTTCTACTAAACTGTGACCCTTTTCTTTAGCCTCTAAAATTACATTAAATATTTTTTGAATAGCATTAAAATTAGCATAAATAAAGGCTCCTTGATCGTAGTACATGTTTTTTCTTATTTCAAGTTCTTCGAGATACTCTCGTTGGTTTTTTAAGATTTTTTCTTGAGATTTTATTCCTTGAACTATAGCATGATCTTGAGGTTTAATCATTTTTGTAGAATCCATTTTTGAGAAATACTCATCAACAGCTTCATTAAATGAATTGAACGCTCTTTTTTGATGATCCTTGTACAGCACTAATTCAAATGGAATGGCTGAAATTTCTTCTCCTTTTTCATTAAATACAATACTTGCATTCATTTCACCAAAAAGAAGTTGATTTCTTAATTTTTTAAATGCGCTAAATAATGAGTTGATTTCTTTTTCGTTTAAATCTCCTCCCAACCGATTTTTTTCAACTCCCGCTGTAAGACAAATTTCTTCAGCTATTTCTCCTGATATGTTAATATGTCTCGCTAATAATCTTACTATTTCGCCTTCAAAACTGAGGATAATCTCGTGAAAATCTTCTTGGGTAATAACCAGAAAATCTTTTCCCCGAGATTTGGGAAATGCGTACTCTCTGTTAGCAAGGATGTCCCTGTCTTTATATTTACTATAACTTTTTGCAATTTTTACTATATTATTTTCGTCTAAGACAATGTAGTTTCCCTTATTGAATAGTTCAATAATAAATTTCCAAGGGTTTCCCTCTGCGTTACCCAATTCGAGCACAATAATTCTATCAAAATTATACTGATAAGCCGATATTATTTTTCTATTTTTCAACAATTTTCTTAATGACATAATGTATTGACTTGGATATTTCGGAATAGGGTAATTATAATTCGTAAGATTGATACGTGAATCGTTTTTTACAATTAAAATTTTTTTCTCATTTAAATTAGTTTTAATCTTTAAGATTAACATATCCCCGTCAATATCATATACGTTAGTAATTTTTCCTTGAGCTAGAATTATGTCCAATTCTTTAGTAATAGCAAATACGTCAAAATTTGAAAATTTAATATTTTTTTTCATTATGGTTCAGCTTTTCAATAGAATTCCAGTTTTATTATTAGATATGCATCAATAATTTTCTATTTTTCCTTTTTTAGGAGATATTTAAATAAATAAGGTAAGTCTAAATTACAAAATTTTAATAAAAAAAATAATATTACTAATACTAATTATGGTCAAAAAAGATAAACGGAAATCGAAAAGGGTTAACATTAAAAAAGCACGCCAAAAACTAATTAAAGAAAAGAAAAAACTCCATCCTGATCAAGATTTACAAATGGATAAAAAATCAACTAAAAAGATTGACATTCGACTTGAAAAAGAAACAAAATTGTATTGGATACGAGCGATTACAGCAGCTTTAAGTGGTTTATTAGGAAGGTTGGTTTTTGGTTTCATAGGTTGGCCTCTGTTAATTTGGATGTTATGTTTCTGGTTTATCACCCCTTTTGTTGTTAGTTTCGTTATTTTAAAATACGATTATGATAAAGAAGAATGGAATTGGAAGAACATCATAAAACCAGGAATAGGAATCTTTTTCTTTTTATTTATGATTGTTACGACAGTTACACATACTTTTCTAGCCTTTCTTTAGCTACCTACAATTGAATCGTTTGTTTAATTCTCTTCTCTATCTTCTCTTTAGAGGTAAAAACGATTTCGTCCAACTTATATATTCTATTACAATATACACATTGAATTTTCAGAGGCTTTTCTTCGAGTACATTGAACTCAGTATCGATAGGTTCTTCTGAATTGGAAATGCAAGTTTTGCTTTGACACAATATCAGCTGCTTAATAATATCGGGGAGTTTTACTTTTTTTTTCTCAATAACTTTATAGTCTTCAATCAATGAGATCTGAGCGTTTGGCGAAAGTATTGAGATTTGTTGCATTTGAATTTTATCCAGAAATTCACCTTCAATTTTAATAATATCTTTTTTGTTATATTTCTTTGAGGACACATTAACGCCAATTGTCATTAGATTTGGAGATTCACCAAGTCCAGTCAAATTGAGGATTGTTAGAGCATATCCGCTATCTATATGGTCAATAACAGTTCCTTTTTTTATTTTATCAATTTTTAATTTTTCTTCGCTCATGTTCTTATTTATAAAATTTTTTTATTGAAAAATGTTGCGAATACTTACGCTAGTAAAAAGATTGATATAAAGAATAAAACTGTTGTTATTACAAAATTATAAGATAAATTATCGTCAACATCTAGGTCTAAAAAGTCTAGAATTCCCATAATCATGGTTCCAATTAAAGGAAGCAGAATTAGGGTCAAAAGATTAATTTTATATAATTGATTTAAAAATAGTAATGTGATAATTCCTGAGATATATGCTACGCTCATTCCTGCAAATAAACCTTCATATGTTTTTTTCGTTGTACGAATTTTGCTGCGTCCAAATTTTCTTCCTATCAAATTGGCTGTCATATCCCCAAAAATCGACATGGTCATTGATATACATATAGAAAATGGACCAATAGGCTGAAAAGGACCGTACAGTAGAATAATTGAAAAACAACCAATTCCCATTGAGATATGCGGACCTAATCTCAAATGACGTTCTTTTTTCCTAAGAATTCGATTTACTGATTTTAGAGGATAAAGTTTTGGTTTTAAAATTCTAGTAAAGTCGGCTGTCATTAGACCAATTAGGGAAGCTCCAACCAAAAAAACTACTAAATATTGGGTAAAAATCATTTTGTTCTCTTCCATGTTATAGATGGAAAAGAAAAAGTCTGATATTATACTCGGGAAAAAATCTAATATGTACACGAAAATGTTTTGAACTAGAAAACCAAGCGTGAAATAGAAAAAAGTAATCCCCAAGACAACTAAGTGCGTCAATTTTCTATAAAGTTCGTATTTAAATGGGAGTTCTTCTGTTAAGTGTGAATTTTCTTCTTCCATAGGTTTTTCTATTAATCTAAATCTCCGTTTTTCCCTATAAACTGAAAAAGTAAAATGAGGTAGGAAAAAAACGACAAAAATAATCATAAATATATCAAATGGGAAAACGATAAAACCTGTATTAGAAATGTTTAGGGTATTAAAAATTACGCTAAATGAAATGCTTATTATGAGTATTAGTGAGTTTACTATGTTATTAATGAACGCTCCTTTTTCGTTTTTTTTTCTCGCTAAAAATGCTATATATAGCGAAATTATTCCATATAAATACAAAATACAAGTAATGATAATTGATAGTATATTCAAAAATCAACATTCTCTTTAAGTTTCTTATAGATATTATCTATGAAATTTTAAAATCTTTATTAAAATTGAATAAAAAAATTAAAAAAAAAATAATATAATTTTCTAAAAATTAGTTTCGTCGATATTGGGCATATCAGGTGCAGCTAATGCTTTTTGAATTTCTTCGGTCGGTAGTTCGTAATCTACTAAATTGCCTACTAAGAATTCCTTATATGCTAATAAATCGAAAAATCCGTGTCCACTTAGGCAGAACACTATGTTTTTCTTTTCATTGTTTTCTTTAGCTTTTAAGGCTTGATCAATCGCTTCTTTTACGGCGTGAGCCGCTTCAGGTGCTGGAAGAATACCTTCCGTTTTAGCAAACATTAATCCCGATTCAATAACTTCAGTTTGATGATGCATAACAGACGACATTATTTTTTTACGAGTTAATATTGATATTATTGGCGCCATTCCGTGATACCGTAAGCCTCCTGCGTGAATTGGACTGGGGATAAAGTTGTGTCCTAAAGTAAACATTTTTAAAATTGGGGCTTTTTTCGCAGAATCTCCGTAATCCCATATATAATCTCCTTTGTTAACGCTTGGACAGGCTCTTGGTTCTACCCCAACAATTTCTAAATCAGGAGATATCCCATGTAATTTATCTCTAGCGAAGGGAATCATTAATCCTCCTAGATTAGATCCTCCGCCCATGCATCCAACTAAAACATCAGGTTCAATATTAATTTTTTTAAGTTGAGCTTTAACTTCTTGCCCGATCACAGTTTGATGTAATAAGACAAAGTTTACAACACTACCCAATGAATACCTTGCTTTATCACTTCTCATACTATGCTCTACTGCTTCAGATATAGCGATTCCTAGACTTCCAGGGTGTTCTGGATCCTTTTCATAGTAACTTTTTCCAGAATCCGTTAGTTTTGAGGGACTTGCGTGAACTTGTGCGTTAAAAGCTCTCATTAATATTTTTCTTCCGGGTTTTTGCAAAAAACTAGCTCTTACCATATAGACCGTGCATTTTATATCAAACATATTACAACCATACGACAACGCTGAACCCCATTGACCGGCACCAGTTTCGGTAATCAATTCATTAACACCATCTTTTTTAGAGTAATAGGCTTGAGCCAGAGCTGTATTTGGCTTGTGTGAACCCGTTGGAGAAACTGATTCATTTTTATAAAATATTTTGATGTCTTCTCCTTCTATTCCAAGTTCCTTTTCTAAACCATATGCTCTATGAAGAGGAGTGGGGCGGTAAGTTCTCACAAAAATCTCCCTTAATTCTTTTGGAATGGGGATTAAAGGCTCTTGAGAAATTTCTTGTAACACGCATTGTTTTGGGAATATTGCGAATGCAAGTTCAGGAGGAGCAGGTTTTCCATCCATGGGATTTATTAAGGGCGTCATAGGAACGGGTAAATCTGGCAAGATATTAACCCAATCCTTTGGAGTTTCGTTTGGATCTAATAAAATTCTTGTTTTATTATAATCTATCATTTGTTATTCCTTTTCTATATTATTTCATCATCTACTTCATATGATGTCTCATTTTAAAATTGGAACCCAATATTAATAATGCCCAATTGCAGATGCAATTGAAATTTAAAATTCGATGTTTAGAAATAAAAAGAGTGCAAAGTATGGTTTAGCCAATGAAAAGCGTTTTCAGGAACGCCAAGGCCACTGCCAACAAAAATCAAAATTTTCAGTAACCATAGAATTAAACCATGCTTATATATAGTGACATAATTATTATTAAAAACTTATAAAGTTAATCCTCTGGATTAAAACTTTATTTGTTATTTCCTTTCAAAAATATTTGCCAAATTTTTAGCAGCAACTCTCATAACTTTAACGGTCTTCATTAACGTATCAATGAGGGTTCCCGCGCAAACTATGACTAAACGCCCTGCGTTGCTAACGATAATGTAACCATTCTCAGCTCTCACAATTATTTCGCTTAAGTCTTCTTGAAAAAGGGTTTTAATTGTGGAGCTTCCCGTCATTAAAAGAGCGCTCGCAAGACCACAAAACTGATCCCCATCAACTTGGTATTGGGGTAATGCTGAAAAAGCGATTTGGTAGCCTTCCATACTCACAAGGGCGATAGCTTCAATATCTGCATTTGAAGTGATAAATGTAATTTGAGGGCTAATTTTTTCAATTTCTTCGGGGCCAATACCTAGATCCGTTCCGAATTCCAATACATATTCACCTTCTACAGCAAGTTAGTTAAATTGAAATTTGAGATTTTACTTTTCTTAAATATTATAAATATAATATTAATACTTTTTATTTCTTTATTTTTTATCTCCTTAATTTTTGTTTAAAAATTTGGATAATCGGCGTTAATTAATCGCTTAAAAATTTCTATTGCTAAAAGTTAAAATAGATCATTATTATTCTTTATAAAAATAGATTTGAAAAATAACAAAATTATGATAACAACACGAGAATCTATTAATTTTCAATTTTCTTTAATTTTTGGTTACTCAAGTCCAACAGATTTAATAGTAGGCGATGTAGTTGGGCCAGGTAAATTGACTAAAGAGAAAGTTAACGAGTTGTCGCATGAAGTCATTAAATATCTTCGCATGTACAACGCGATCCTACGAGATTTCGCGGGTTCTGAAGTTTTTTCTATCGAGTTTGAATTGTATAACTTCGATGAAAAAGATGCTAGGACTAATATATATCCTAAATCGATGCTATTAATACCAGGTAGATTTAAAGATTGTGAGAGCCTATTGCTTGCTTTAAAACCAGAAACAGGCTATCTAGACCCTCATAAGTCGCGCGAGTCAATAAATAACATCAGCAAGTTGTTTTATGAGATAGAAGAGTTTACCAATCGTCCCGAATTAGAACCTGATGGGAAAATTCAAGTTTTTGAGAAATTTGCAACTCGTTTTAGTAAAAAACTATATGGGGATTTAATTGAAGATAAATGGAATAAGAAATTAGTTGGTCTCAGCGTTTCTTTACCAACTGAAAAAGAATTGTTATCTACTTATGCTTCAATTAGATCTGAGGTTAGTTTTCTATGGAATAAAAGACCGATTGAAATACATTTTTCAAATCATAAATTTGAGCGTTTAAAATCGCCATATTCGGGCAAATCAATGGTTGATCATTTAAAATATGCCATTTCAGAGCCTAGCGCAAATTTCATCGTAGAAAAAACGTTAACACTCGGAACAAATCTCCTGAAATTAGCTAATACAGGTACAATAGATGAAATTCAAGAGGAAATCATTACCTACTTCATAACTAAACTCAAAGATAAATTCGTGATGAATAAAGAACTCTACTCTGGCGAGGAGTTAATCTCCAAAATCGAGCTTATATTGAAAGAATTAGGCAATACTGTGGATAATTTTTTAAGGGCATCAAGAGACTTTCTTACTACGGGTGAATTTGGCAACATTTCAGAACTTTTAGACATGTTTAATAAATTTATTAAGGAAAATGTGGGAGCTAACAATGAATTTTTCTCAGATCTTGGTCAATTAGCAACTAAATCTATTAAAATGTCAATTGATAAAGAAGAAAAGCTAAGATCTATTGAATTGAGTTCTGTAATAAACTATTTCGAAGAAATCATCAGGAATAGTTTTAAATGTATTAACGAATCCTTTCCTCGATACCTTTCAAGTCGAAGATTAAAAATGTTAGTTTATAGTTTTATTAGAAATTTGCATAACAAATTTGATAATGAACAAAAACCCTCGAAAGTCTTGGGGCAAAATATATTAAATAAGTTTGAACAAAATCTAACGTCCCAAATTGAAATAAATCCCATTGTGTTGCTAAAAACAGGTAAATTTAATGAGGATTTATTAAAAAGAGAGTTTAAAAAAATAGTTAAAGAGAATATTAAGTCGTTTTTTGGAAATGTCAAATTAAACATTAGTGATTTAATTGCTTTCGCGGAAGTACAAATGGTAAAAAATCCAAAGGCAATTGAATCGCATATAAAGAAATTTGAACGTTATTCCGGTGAACTCAAATACTTATTAAGTTATATTTTAAGGTATTCTACTATTAACCGGTTTATAAAAGAGGAACCTGATGCGGAAATAAAAGATCCAGTTACTTTTGCAAATAGGTTTCATCGGTTCTTAGAGAAGAGAGTTGGTGGAATTAACTTAATCTGGAAATCTTATATTTTAGAATGGATAAAAGATTACGCTAAAAAGTTTTTTAATTTAGAAGAAAAAAGAGAGTGGAAACTAGATGAGACATTACTTGATTTTATAAAATATCTTGAAGAGCGTGAATTAAGAGAGCAAGAGCCAGAAACCTTTTTTAGATTTTTAGATAAATATGTTCAGAATGTCACAGATCCGATTGAGAAAGAGAATTTAATAGACTTTTATAAACACTACGAATATTGTATTGGTATTAAAACCGAATTTCCTAAATATGTTCAAAGTAAGGTTGAAAGAGAAATTAACTTGTTTATTGATATTCAAGAGAAATTAATGCCTATTGAATGTTTTAACATTGATAAAAAAGATGCATTCATGAATTTCATAAAAGAAAAAGTTCTAAAATATTTTTCTAAATTAATAGCAAGACCTATATCCTTGATTTTAAAACAAGATTTAACAGCTGAGGAAATGGAATCATTTAATGCTGATTTATATCATGTTTTCGAATTTAAATATTGGCATAAAAATACTAAATATGAAATAGCCGACAACTTTAAGGAAGTTTATAGAGAATGGATGAAAAATTTATGATTAGTGGAGTAAAGAGAAAATCAACTGCAGTAGAGAGTACCTATCGGTTCTTTCAGACTATAGATTTAATCATATCCCATTTAAAGAGAAAGGCAGACAAAGAAAAAATATTTGAATTGATTCGCGAAAATCCGAATCTTCGGTCGCTATTAATAGCTACTGCTGCAGTTCATTTGTATCACTATATGGGTATTAAGGTTCAGGAATCTCTAGATTCAAATCAGTTGACAATTGATTCTACTCAACAATTACACTTAAGAGAAAAACAAATTTTAATGGAGGAAGTTACCTCTTTATTGAAAGACTCGTTTGAATTAGAAAGAGGTATTTTTGATGAAATTATTGATTTAGAAAATATGTTTTTAACACTTTTAATAGAAGAAAGGCTCGGAAATCTTCAAGAAACTGAGAAAGTGAAAAAAATTGAAGATATTGAGGATCAAATTGAATTCGGATTGTTAAATATCATCTCAAAATTTCCATCCTTTTACTTCTACGATTTCATTGGTGATTTAATAGGCCTTAACGATGATGTAAAGTTGGACATTTTAGAGGAAGCTGCTGCATTGAAAGGTGTATCTCTCGAGGTGGAGAAACAATTAGAACAAGAAGAAAAGGAAGATAAGTACATTGAAGTTTTTACCTTAAATCGATTAATTGAGAGGATGCAGGATCTATTTGAATTCAAGTCTTATAAGGAATTACAAGTTCAAACCATGCCAATAAGGATGATAAAAAAGAAAATTTTGGAATATGAACTTAATAAATATCCAATTTCAATTTCCGGATTAAATAGATACATTGAAGGAAACAACCTAAAACGGGAAACTATTAAATACATCAACAATGCTCTTGAAGAAAATCTTGATTACGAACAATTTGAAGAGAGAATCCTTTCAGATTTAAAACTTGAAATAATCAAGCAATTAAAGACAAATCCCAATGATTTTGTTTATTTTCTTCAGAGTTTATATGAATCTAGTTTTGAAGATGTTATATTTTTACTTAATAAAAGGGGAATAAAAGATACTTTACATTTAATCAATATTGATTATGAATTAGCTGAAAAAGTTAAGAAAAACATGATTAGGTTTAACATTAAAAAACAAGATTTAATCGTTTTGAATGATAATAAAAAAAATTTGATTAATATCGCAAAAAAAGCATTGTGTAATCTAAAATTTCCTTATCTTGAAAAGTTCATGGCAAAAGTGGGAAATCATTCAGAGTTTGATCTATTTAAGATTCTTTATAGGACTGAAGTCGAATTTGACGAGTTATGGGATATTTTAGAAAAGAAAACTGGTTTTTCAATTAATAGTTTGAGAGAATTCGTGAGAAAAAAGCAAATTATTGACAAAATATTCTTTCAAGATTTAAATTTAAGCAATTATTCACAGATAATTCTTCTTATTAATTACGATGAGATTTTTACCAATCTAGTGACTGATTTATTTTACAATATTTTAGCTAAAATCCTAAGACAATTAAGTAGAATTATTGAATTATATGGTATAGTTTCAAATGATAAAGCTATATTCTCACCTGCCTTAAGGAGAGCAGATCACACGAAAGATGTAGAAGATTGGGGTCAAATTAAACTAGAAGAATTAAGCATCAATCGTTTGATGAAAAGACAACAAGAATTGGTAGTTGTTTTAAATGCTATCAACCAAGTTTTTTTAGTAAATGGGTTTATTTTATCCCGTTTGACAAACAAATCTCTAAAGGAAAGTATTTTTGAATTAAAAAATAAAGAAAGTTATGTGTATAAAGATATAATGCCTTTAAAATTGAAAGCAGATTTAGTTTCTCCGATATCATATTGTATTGCATATGATCTAATCAAGAGATTTGAAAATTATGGAGATACTGAAAAATCTAAAATTATTAGCGCTAAAGTAGAGAAACAGAAAAAAGATGCTGATAAAAAAAAAGAATCTCGTAAAGTAAAGCAAGAAAATCCCTTTAATTGGATCGAACGTAAAATTACATCCACAATGATGGGAATCAGTCGTCCTGGAATGAATCCTAATCAGTTCTATTGGGAAAAAAAAGACACAAAAATAGCAATCGAACAAATTAAAAATCACAGCGGTTTAACAGATGACCCATTTAATAATTTTTGTGAATTTTATTTTTTTGCAGTAGAAAAAATTAAATCCCATATTGAAAATATGAAATTACCATCACGTGAAGAAATTGTAACTGAAGTTTCTATTGTTATAAATGAAATATTAGCTGAGAGATTAAAACCTTCACCTAGTCCTCAGGAAGTCAAAGAAATGCTTGATAGTGAGAGATACAAAGTTGCAAAAATAATTGCTTTAAAAATAGGCAGTTTATTGGATAAAGCTCTCTATTTAAAATTTAAGCAGAAACCAAAGAAATAACTAATCACTCCTTTTTAAAATAACAAAAATATTAAAATTATTATAATTTAATTTAGTTACAATTTCAATTTAAAATATCATTAAGCACATATAATTGAATCATGTCAGGATTAAAAACAGGATTAGGATACATAAAAGATTCATTTTCTCAAATTCTAAAAGGATTTATTCTTTTTGTACTCGCTACTTCTGGTCTAGGAATTGCTGTTCTATTAAGGGAATCTGATTTTAATGGTAGTACGATTGCAGCTACTGGTATAATCCTTGAAGTTATTGGTTTGATTTTGAGTTATATACTTCTCCGAAAATATGTTACGATAGAAGAAGAAGAAGATAAAAAGCGAAAAGGGAAGGGAAAATTTAAATAATTTTAGCTTATTCTATGAATTCCTCCCATTTTCTTTCAATAATTCGCTGTGATATTAGATAGTCTTTAATGTCCGTCAATAAAATATAAGGGTTATACTCCCAAGCTTCCTTTTTATTGAAGGAAATGCATTTAATCTGATGCAAATTAAACAATGACTTAATGAAAAGTCCGTATGTAGCGACTTGGGGCAACGAAAGCAAAAAATTTCCTTCGGGTTTATAATCTATTACCTTTACAATGCCGTTTTCAATTTGGATGAGATCGATGTGACCTGTGATATAACCATTTCTAATTTTTTTCCATATTGGAATCTCAATTGCAACTGAATTCTCATCTCTTATTAAAATGTTTTTTAGAATTGGTTCATGGCCCGGTTTTTTTCCGATTTCACTAGTTTTATAAGTTTCGAAGACATCGTTCACAAATTTTGGTAATCTTGAACCGGAACTATGAAGTTTAATTTTTCCTTCCCGAATTAAACTTTTACTAAAACTGGCCATAAAAGCAGGTTTCAAGCCTCTGATTTTAAATTGTGAGAC
This sequence comes from Promethearchaeota archaeon, assembly GCA_013375475.1. Classification (GTDB taxonomy): domain Archaea; phylum Asgardarchaeota; class Lokiarchaeia; order Sigyniarchaeales; family SOKP01; genus SOKP01. Next base: position 42,000 of record JABXKD010000003.1, on the reverse strand, counting down.
GCGCGGAAGATCTTTTTGATTAAATAAATCATTTGGAATAGTTCCTTGATAGACTTCTTTAAAATACGTTCCAAGATTTCTAAATTCCTCTCGATTCGGATTATTTTGAAATAATTTTGCTTTATGATGATTGATATTCCAATTAAACGCATATGGGATATTTTGATGTATAAAAATTTTTTTCTTAAGCATAAAATCAATTATTTAGAGGTATAATTTAAAATCAATTAATCAATAGTAAGGATTCAATTTTAAAAAAAACACCCTATTAATGAATTATTAATTTATTAAACCTTAATTTTTTTAGAATTAATCGATTATCATTAGGACATTAAGTAACCGATCAAAATTTTTATATATATTATAGCGGACCCGGCAGGATATTCGTTTGAATTTTAAATCAACTCAAAATTTCGAACCTGCGACATTCAGATTAGAAGTCTGACGCCCTATTTACACCGCTTATAGTGGAATAAAAACGGCCATGCTAGGCTACGGGTCCCTTGTTATAAAATAATGTATTTAATTCTTTGTTATGAATTTTTATAATTAACAATAAATTAAAATTTTACCTATATTTTGAAGCAAACTATATGTTTACAAATATTTAAGAAAGAGAAATTAATAAAACATAATATTACTTACCACGACCTTTATTTGCACCTAGACTTGGTCTTGTTTTTTCAGATCCCCATCCTTTCTTATGTAAACCTCTGGCTTTTTGACCTGCAGAAGTTAAACCTCGAGTAACTCTTCTGGTGTGTTGAGGCTCGCAAATCCAATTAATTTTCGGATCTGATTTAATAACGGGATGATCTGGGTCGACCATAATAACTTCGTAATACCAACTTCTTCCATCGGCATATACTTTATAGCTATTCAATACCTCCAAATTTGGGTATTTCCGTTGTACGCGTTCTTCCGCGACCCATTGCAAATTTTTTCCGGTAGTATACTTAGAGACCCCCAGTGCTCTAGGTTTTCTTCCTCTTTTTGGGCGAACTTTATGCATTCCACCTTTTCGGATTCTAGCTCGAACGATAACATAACCTTGCTTGGCTTTATAACCGAGGGTTCGAGCTCTATGTAATTTAGTTGGTCTTTCAACGCGTTCGATCGATTTTCCTTTTCGGTATTCAATCCCCCTTTCCCAGTGAGTTGTTTTGTAACCAGTTTCGTGTTTTTCGAAGGTATCCTTCACATGACTATATCCAGATTTCATGATTTAGGCAATCTCTAATTATGTAATAAATATTGAAATCAAGTAAAATTAATTAATTTTATTATTTTATCGTATTTTTTGATTGTGAATAATTTTATAATTTCACTCTGATTTTTATAGGTAACACACCCTCAAATATTTTGCATATAGAAGCCATGAAAAATGAAGAAAAAATGGAAACAAATTTGAAAAAGAAATTAGAAGTGATAGATGAGGATGGATTGAAAATCGCTTATGATAAGGACGACCTTGAACGACAATTTCCTCAATTAATGCGTGAATTATCTAATAATAAGAATTCTCTAAAGATTAAAGGCATCGATTATGAAATTGAACAATCTGAAGAAATAAATAAAGTAGTTCAAACCTCTAATTATTGCGAAGATATATTTAATCCCGGAGCTATAGACTTTATTAGGCGGTGTAAAAATAGAGAAGAAGCTTTAGAAATTTTAGATTATCTTCTAGGAAGGAGCGAGTTAAACATCCAAGATTATAACTCTCTAAAAAATCGAATAAAAGAAGAGGGTGGCTTAGAGAAGTTTATAGCTGAATGTGGTGGTTTAAAAACATCAGGATATTACGAAAGGAAGTTTCCAAGGAAAATAAATTTACTGAATATTGATGAAAGTAAAAGTGAGAATTTAGATTGATGATGAACTTATGACAATTGAAAGAGCTAATGCTCATAGCGATGACGTAGTCGCCCCAAACTGAAATTTAGATTCGACTTAAGTATTTGATTCGATTTTTTCCTTAAAACTTAAACCTTTATTAGTTAAGAAATATCCGTCATTATTTTTTAAAATAAGATTTAACTCTAAAAGCACTGGAACTCGTCCTTTAATACATGCCATGGGAAGACCTGAGATTATTTTCATAGTTTCAAAATCTTTTGCTCCTTTGTCAATAGCAAAAAAAATATCCACGCCCATGTTTCCAAGTAGATACTTTAAATCTTGAAGCGATTCTTCTTCTTTGCCCATATCTTCTTAATCGCCTTTTGGTTTATATTTTTTTGCTATAACCGGTTTAGATTCTTTCGGTAAAGATTTTCTTAAATATTCAGGGAAAGCAGTTGATATTTGAATATTAGTTTTTAAAAAGATGTAACGCTCGTTTTTGTATTTTAATTCTTCAATTACATCATATTTTTTTAGGAAAGAGAGAGAGGAATTTAAATGGTCTAAAGCTCGTTTAGAGACTAGTTTTGGTAATTTGTCTTTAGAGATTAATCCACTTCTTAATTCTGAAAGTAAGTTGTATTTTTTGGGGTCTGATACGATTTGATATAAAGTGAATGAATCTTCTTCTAATTCTTCCTTGCTGTTATTTTCATAGATGCTAAAGTATTCTTGAACTTTAGGAAGTAGTAGTTCTATTAATTCGAGCTCTATTAAATCAGGATTTTCGTCAATATATTCAATTACGCTGTCGGGAGGAATCCTTTCAGCATTCACTTCTTTTAACAATAATACATACTTTTCAACAATTCCGATTTGATTTATAAAAATAAATTGTTTCGATACAAGTGTATCAATTAGCTCTTTAAAGTCCAACTTTGGAAATGTGTCATTATACCATTCTCTTAATCCATCTAATGCAATTGGACCCTTTGACAACTTTTTTAGAGTTAAGAATATGAACTTTTTATTCAATAAAGTTGCAATTTTCTCTTCTTCGCTTTTTTCTCTCGTGTCCTCAAGTGCCGCCCAGTACAACTCTTTAACCCATAATTTTATCAATGAGTTGTTTTTATAGATGAGATCTTTGTCGGGTTCATCAAAATTATTGATATCATTGATGTAAAAAGCTGTATAAATCTCTTCATTAGACAAGAGTTTTTCTAAAAACTCTGTACATAAAACATTCACGCTTTGTTCAATTTCAGAATTAATTTGTTGGTCAAAAATTATGGAAACCATTAACATTTCTTTATTTCCACGAGCCCAATCTGAGTGGATTTCGAAGTAATAATTATTAGAGTTGTTTTTTTCGAAAGAATGAGTAAAAAATCCCTCGCTAACCGTTTGATCCATTATGTTTGCAATTCTAGCTGAAAGTTGTTCGTCTAGCAAGTTCTCCGGATAGGAATAGAAAACTAACGGACCTATTTTTCGATGGAAATACGATAAAGCTACAATTGGTTTCAATTAATGAATCTCCACTTAATTTTCTATATGTGGTTTTCTTTAAATTTTTACTAGTTTACCTAGAATAAATTAATATTAAAGGTTATATATTCATAAAAATAAATAAATTTATTTTAATTAAATAAAATTAGAAGGTTTTACTTAGAAAGACTATGTGCCCTATAAAACTTGTAGGATTTGATCTTGACGATTGTCTGTATGATTCAACAGGATTGTCTCAAATAGCAAGAATTAAGGGCATCGATGCAATGATAAGTTTGGGGTTAAAAATTAACCGACAAAAAGCCCTAATACTAATACAAGAAATTGTAACTGAATATGGATCTAATTCTCCTAATCATTACGATTATTTTATTAGACGGTTAAACCAATATGAGAATTTTTCTATAACCTTTAACGAACAAGTTAGGTACGTAGCAGCAGCAGTAATGGCTTACCACGCTCAAAAAATTAAACACATTAAAGTTTACGACGATGTAAAAGTATGTTTAGAATGGCTTAAAGAAAATTCAATAAAAACAGCTATAATTACTGATGGAATCCCTATTAAACAATATGAAAAGATTTTACGACTTGGGATCGACGATTTAATTGACCTAGTTGTGATTTCTGATGAAATAGGGATTAGAAAACCCAATCCAAAGTTGTTTTCATATTGTCTAAACAAATTCAAAGTCAAGGGATACGAAACCATCTACATCGGGGATAACATATATAAAGACATCATTCCCGCAAAAATAAATGATATTCATACTGTCTATATACATCGTGGAGGAAAATACGATATTAATATGACTGGCGAAGAAATTGAAGGTGAAAACAAGCCTGATTACGAGATATCTAAATTGGATGAAATTTTTGATATTATTATTGAGCTCAATAATAAATTTTATATTGGTAAGGTATGACGGTTCGAATTGCATGCGTTCAACCAGAAGTTTTCCAAGAGAATAATAAATGCTATTTACAGATAGAGGATATAATAAAGGATATCTTTTCTAAACATAACTCTTGTGATATCATATGTTTACCTGAAAGATGGGTTCCATTAGCAAGAGAGAAAAAAGAAAATGTACAAAAAGAAAGAGGGAAGAATTATCAATTCATCAAAGAACTAGCAAAGAACTACAGCGTAAGTATAATCTCAGGAGCTATTTGGGAAAAGAGGGAATCTTCTAGTAAACCAAGGATTACAAGTTATTTTTTTGATAATTTTGGTGAAGAGGTAGGTAGGCAAGATAAGATTCATTTATATTCTTATGAAAGAAAAAATTTCGAACCTGGGGAAGACTTACAATTATTTTCATTTAAGAATATGTGCTTCGCGATTTTAATTTGTTTTGATATGGCTTTTCTTGAAACTCCAAGGTTAGCTGCAGAAAACGGAGCTGATATATTATTCTCTCCTACACAAATTAGATCAGAGGGTATAGAAAATTGGGAAGTTTATTTAAAAGCACGAGTTCTAGAAAATAGAATTCCCGTTGTCGCATGTAACACTTTTGGAAGAATATTAGAAAGAATTTTTCCCGGGCATAGTAAAATTATCTCATTTGTAGAAGATTTTATTTCACCTTCTAAATTAAGAATTGTTGAAGGTCCAATAGATTCAAGTGGATTCATTTTTGATGAAGTTGATTTAACTTTTCCAAAAAAGCTGAGAAAGTTAAGATTTAGGGAAATTATTGAAAAAAGTGCAATAAATGTAAGAAAAATAGATTTCTAAGATTTCTATAGATGCCACTCCAAATTTTGATACTGTAATATTACACTTATTCTTAATCGGTTTAAAATATTTTAAATTTTTAGAATTTTAGATCCAATGATCCCTCCCCCCCTCGGGGGGTTTAAATATGAAAAGTCAAATTAAAAGTAAAAAATAAAAAAAAAATAATTATGATATCAGCACAAAAAACTAATGGGAGTTTTGTTGGGCCTCGAGCATTGTTTGATCAATCTTATATCCCACCTCAAATTCTGTATAGAAAAAACGAAGAGAATTCTCTATTTTCAATACTAAAAGACTCTTTTAAGGATGGCTTTTGCTTAAACATATTATATCAAGGTATTCAGGGAATTGGAAAGAAAGTTATTGTAAATAAAGTTATTAGAGATTTATCACTTTTAAACCCCGAGCTCTTAAATCTCCGTAAGGCTTATGTAGATTGTAGAGACAAAAATTTAGAGGAAATAATTATTTCTCTCCTATCTGAAATTGGTATTCATCAGAATATGAATTTCAATTTTAGGAGCATTATTAACTCTAGTATCTCTGATTTATGGAGCATCTTTAAATTAACATGTAAAAAAGCTGATTACCAACTTTTATTCGTTTTCAATAACATCGAGCATTTACAACCGGAATATTTTAAGAAATTTCTTCAGTATGGAAAAGAAACCAATATTAGCTTAGTTTCTACTGGAAATCACATTTTAAAGACATCCACATTAGATATTTTAAGTGAGTTCGACATTAAAAAGAAACTAAATTATTTTTCGTATAAAGAGCTCCACGAGATTATAAAACAAAGAATTTGGTTAACTTTCAAACATGAAGTAGATAAAGATTTGATTGAATTTATAACAGATTTAATCTTTGAACACCATGTTCCTGTACCTGGAAAAGGAATTGAAATTCTTAGAGATCTTTATCCATTTTTAAGTAAGCAAGTAGAATTGAGCCATCTAGAGATCTTTGAATTACTTCAAAACCAATTTGAATCTCTTCAAATTACAGACGAGTTTAGCATGCTTTCATATATTTCTGAATCAGAATTATTAACTGTGATTTTTCTAGATAATTTATCTAATTACTTCTTAAAAAAATCAAATTATTATGTAACTATTGACGAATTAAAGGAACTATATCATGTATCATGTGAATCCATCGATTTTGAAAAAAATGAAGAGGAGTTCAAACATTTAATTACAACTATGCGTAATATTGGAATAATAAATGCTTCAAAAAAATCCCTCATTAACGATTTTAGATATTTCAACGAAAACATATTAAATTACAGCTTTTACTTTATGGTGATTAATCCTCAAAATCTAAAGCACGTTGTGGATGCAATTTTTAATAAGCATTAATATTTTTAAAAACCTATAAACAACGCACTTCCAACTTAGAATTATCATCGATAGACGAAAAACTAAAAACTGAAACCTTATTTTTTTAAATGCCGAGTAAGTATATATATAGATGAAATTACTCTTTAATTTTATAATAGGATGAAGCAAAGGCGATTTAAAAATTGACTTATATTAAAAAAATCTCGATGACCGGATTTAAATCATTTGGCGAACGTACAGTGACATTAAGGCTCTCTTCTGGGTTTACCTGTATTGTTGGACCTAACGGGGCTGGTAAATCGAATATTATTGACGCTTTAACGTTTGCTTTGGGTCGGTTAAGTAAAAAAACTATGAGAGCTAAAAGTCTTGAAGATCTGATTTTTGCTGGTTCTCGAGGTAAAAATCCTTCAAATAGAGCATCAGTTACCTTGTATTTCGATAATTCCGAAAAGGTTTTTCCAGGTGGAACCGATACTTTTGAAGTTACTAGGACAATTCAAAGAGGAGGGGGCGGAGGATATAAAATGAACGGTAAAAAAGCTACTAGACAACAAATTCTTAACGCTCTTGCAACCGCAAATGTAGATCCTGATGGTAGTAATCAATTCGTTCTTCAAGGAAAAATAGTAGAGTTAACTCATATGAATCCTGAAGCTCGTAGAGTTTTTATTGAGGATCTTATAGGGTTGCAGAAATACGATGAGATGAAAGATGCAACTATGAAGGAGTTAGAGAAAGCAGAACGCGATCTCGGACAATTTGAAGCGATTTTTAAAGAGGTTTCTGCTCAATTAAAAAAAGTTGAAAAGGAGAAAAATGACGCTTTAGTTTGGAAGGAATTAGACGAACAAATCAAACTTATTAACGCTCAATTAATTGCTTTAAAGATTGAAAAATTAAGAAAAGAAGAAAATGAATTAGAAGCAAAAATAGAAGAATCTAACACAGCTATAGAAGAATTGCAAGAAAAAATAACGAGACAAGATGAAATTTTAAAGCAAGAATCGTTAGTAATGGAAAATATTCAAAAAACAATATCTGAAAAAGAGAAAGAGAGAGAAGCAATTAATGAAAATGTCACTCAATTTAAGACTCAGCAATCTTCAAATCAAACATCTTTAAATCTAGCAAATAAATCAATAGACAAGATATCTCAAGAGATAAAAACATTAGAAAATCTACAAATGGTGCTTGAAGAAAGTCAAACGTACGATTCGTTAATTGAATCGGAATCAAAAGACGTAACTGAAACAGAGAATAAAATTGAAAGCGCTAAGGGTGAAATTGAAACTAAGCAACAGAAACAAGCCGAAATTGATGTAAATATAAAAAATAATAATGATACTCAATCCGGTTATAAAGGAGAAATTTCGACAATTAAGCAGAATATCTCATCGAATAAAGCTCAAATTAAAGTTTTAAAGGAAAATGTAAAGAAAAATGAAGATAAGAAAAACAAGCTAGAAGTTGAACTTAGTAAATTGAAAGGAGAGTCAGAAAGTGTTGAGGAAGCAATAAATAATACCAATAAGGAAGCTGAATTAATAAGAAAAGATATAAGCGAATTAAATATAAAAATTTCCAAAGAAAATGATAATCAAAAAGAATTAGAGAAATTGATAAATGGTTTAAGAGATGAAAACACCCAATTAAATTCGAAAATAGCTGATTTCAAATCTATGTTATCCTCTCTAAATACCGAAATTACAATGAACACAAACAGAATAGAAAAACTTAATTCTAATAAAATAGCAATTGAGAATAAAATTAAAGAATTAAGTAAGGGAAAAGATACGGAAGATGTCTTAAAAGAGTTATTAAAGGAGCGAGATTCCTTCCTTAAAGAAATTAATAATTATAAGGCTAAAATAAAAGAAGAAGATTCTATTTATAGAAAAAACGAGCAAGAATTAGAACTACTTTTAATGAAACAAGATTCAGTTGAATCAGAAATCTATGATAATAAGACAAAAATTGAAAATATCAATACTAAATTAAAATTACAAAAAAAAGAATTTACAAATCTTGAAAGAGAAAAGCGCGATTTAGAACTAAAATCCTCTACATTAAGTGAAAATTTAACAAAGACTGAAGATGAATCACAAAAACTTAATGCTAAAAAAGAAAACATTCAGAGACGTATGGGAGAGCTTTCTAATGAGAAAGATAATTTGTTAGTTAAAATTGAAAACACAGAAAAAGAATATGAACGAAATACTGAGGATGTCACCGGAATTCTACAGATTTTAAATATGTTGACTCAGAACATCAACATATCCGTTGAGTCGATAAAAAGTAATATTCAACAATCAAACGCAGAGGCAATTGAAACATCCGCAGTTAACTTCAAACAGTTTGTCTTGGATATAGTTGATATCATGAAAACTGTTGAAGATGTAAGCTCAGAAGCCGAAGAGGAAGAAAAATCTGAAACCTCTGAAATGTCTGAAACCCTCAAATCAATTCTTCAAACATTAACCCTCTTTACTGAGAATGTCGATACAACAATAGATCAGTTAATAGATAACGTAAAAGAATCTGCAGATGTAGAGATACAGCAGTCTACCTCAACATTTGATAGTTTCGTCCAAGATTTAATGGAAATCTTAGAAAATGTGTATTTATCTCTAAGAAAACTAACCATGTCAAAATCTCAGGAATTATACAAACAACTTGAAGAAATCACAGAAAATATCAATTCTCAGAATAACGACTTAAATGTTATTGATCAAAATTTAACGAGGATAAACACTCAAAATAAGCACGATTCAGAAGATCTGGCAGTGAGTACTAGAAGATTAGGAGAAGTTAATAAAAGAATTAGTGAAATAAATGAAAAAGTTGATAAATCTGAAAACGAAATAAATCAAAGAAACCTTGTCATAACTGAAAAGCAAAAAGAAAATTTTGAGGAAGAAATAAATAATCTAAAACAAACTAAAGAAGATTATTGGGATACGATATCTAAAATCAAAGATAATATGGAATTAAAGCAAAAGGGATTAGACAATTTACAAATAAATTTGCAAGAACTTCAAGGAATTCAAACTTATTATGAAAATATTGTTGAAATTGAAAATAATATTCAAGAACTGAATGTTACTATTGACGATAAGAAAAGTGTTATAACCACTACTGAAGAAAACATAAAAGGCCTTAAACTTGAACAAGATGCTATAAAGGTGAAAATTGAGGGTAAGGATTTAGAAAAAAATACTTTTTGGGAAGATATTGAAAAACTTAGAGCACAAATCGACGAGCAAAATAAGAAATTAGAAATAACAATGGATAAACTAAGAGCACTTGAGAATGTAATGATGGTTATCAATTCAATTGATGAATTAACTAAAGAAAATGTTGAAGCAAACAATAGCGTTAACCAATGTAAAATTGATATAGAAAATTTAAATTCTCAGCTTGAGGGGTTGCAAAAAAAGGTCGATGATGTGCAAGTTATAATAGATTCTTTAAGAGAAGAAAAAAATAAAGAGCTAGAGGGCCAAAAGAAAGCACAGAAAGAGTTAAATAAACTTAATAAAGATCTTCAAAAATCTCAAGCGAAGCTTAACGAATTAAACAAAAATAAGGAAAGAGAGCAAAAAATTCTTTCACTAAATGAAGATGTAAAGACCACTGAAAAACAGATCGAATCTATACTAAAAGATATCGAAAAAATTGAACTCGAACTGAAACAAGAAGACGCTAAAAAGAATATTAAACAAGAAGAAATAAACAAGGAAATTCAGGGAAAAGATTTATCGTGGAAAAAGCAAAAGAACTACCAAAAGCAGATAAATGATTTAAAAGCCGATCACTCGATGGAAAATTCTAAGCTAAATAATTATGAATCTAAAAAAATCATAACAACTGATCAAATAGAGACCTTATATCAACGTTCTAAAGATTTTGGCGCCTTACCTCCAGTTACAACCGATTTATCTGAATCTGGATTGCAATCAGATATCTCTACAGCCGATAACAAGAAAAAAGCTTTAGAACCAGTCAATTTAAAGGCAATAAAACAATTTGACACCGTTAAGGAACGTTTTGACGAGATCGATATGAGAAGACAAACAATTCAACGTGAAAGGAAATCAATTCTTGACGCGATCGATAAAATTGAGTTAGAAAAAACTAGAACCTTCATGAAGGCATATCACGAGATAAATCGAGAATTTGCGCGCATCTTCCAAAAATTATCTCCTGGAGGTTCAGCGAAAATGATATTAGATCGTCCAGATAAGCCATTTGAGGGAGGGTGTAGCATAGAAGCCCGTCCTCGGGGAAAACGGATATCGAGTTTAGAAATACTGAGCGGCGGCGAAAAAACCTTAGTTGCCCTATCATTTATATTTGCAGTTCAAGAATTTTATCCCGCACCTTTTTACATTATGGACGAGATTGATGCTGCTTTAGATGGTCCAAATGTACATCGAGTAAGCTTAGTTATAAAAGAATTTGCAAGTCAAGCGCAATTTATGGTAATCAGTCATAGAGAAGAAAACATTGTGAACGCCGATAGAATTTATGGAGTTTCTATGCAACAAAGTGGAATAACCGACATTTTTAGCGTAGATTTAGAAGAAGAAGCGAAAAGGTTACTTGAACTCCCGGATGTGCCAACTAATATTGAAGAAAATTAAGAATTATAGGAAAAAGGTGTATAAGCATTCCAGAGAATGAAAGTAAGGAGAAAAAATATAACTTTAGTGAATGGACAGTCAAAGACTTAAGAGATTTTGCAAGCAAGAATCATATAAAAATTCCTACTAAATCTAAGAAGAATGAAATTATAAAGCTTATAGAAAAAATTTCATCTCACCCCGAATTTGTTGATAGAACTCAAGAGGATGAGGATGTGGAAGAGGAATTAGAAGAGGAATTGATTGCTGGTGTAGAAGAGGATCCTGCATTACTCCACAAAGAAAAGGTGGAGCTAAAATTTTGGCAAAAACCTCCCTATTCTAGCTTATTGGATCCAGAAGTAGCGAAAGAGTCCAATGTTGCATTTTATGACTTATCCTCATTAGTAGATAAATTCTTTAATAATATGCTTCACGAAGATTTAATCAATTACAAGATTTCAGGAATTGCTCTAAAAACCTCTGCAGTTTTGCATCACTACAAAATATCTAGTATAATTCGAGAAGAAGAACAAATTCAGAAAAAAGAAGAGCTAGAACGTTTTAGGGAAAGACATGGTAGATCAATACCTAAAACTTTAGCTCAACCTATTCAACCTAAAATGTTGATATCTACTAAAGATGAATTGTTTGATGCTATGAGGTCCGCTATAATTGAAACAATGCAAAACAAAGAGAAACTAAAGCGTAGAAGAATGAGAAGAGATGAATTAAAAGAACAGCGAATTCAAGTGAAATCTAAAGCTCAACTACCAAAAGAACTTTTGAAGCATATCAGCGGAAGGGATCAAACTGTAGAAGAATTGCATGAATCTTGGTTTAATCGCATCAAATCCAAGATAAAACTTGACGATAAGGAAACATCTTTTTTTGAAATAGCTAAAATTATAAATTCCGAAGAAGAGAGCGAAATTGGCAAGAAATTTGCTTTTGTACGTATGTTTCTAGCCTTAATGTTCCTCTCGACGGGTAATAAGTTAGAACTGTATCAGGATGATGATTTTAAGAACTTCTCAATAAATTTAAAAAGTTAAACTATAATACTGATTTTTGGTGATATAAACTGAACGAAAAAGATGAAAAAATACAAGAAAATCAAATTAAACCCGAAACCGAAGAAGCTTTACCTATGGACGAAAATATTGATGAAGAGACTATTCAAGAAGAAACGGATATTGAGATTAATGAAATAGATAGAGAACTAGAAGAAACTGTAGAGGCATTTCTTGAAGATGATTTTGAAGAAGATGATAACCAAGAAATAGTTGAACAAGAATTTAATGTTGAGAAGGAAGATTCAATAAGCCTCGATTCCTCAGAAGAAGGTTTAAACGAACAAGAAACGGGTCTAGAAAGCGACGATATTACCGAATCTCAATTACCTCAAGAGCTCACCAAAGAAGAATTGGAATTGCAATCAAAAATACTTCGAAGGAATCTCATAGAGGGCGCTCTTTATGCCGCCGGTAGGCCTTTAGATGTAGAGGAATTATCCACTAAATTAGAAATCCCGAAAAAAGAAGTCGAAGAACTTGTACGAGTTGTTGCTTTTGACTACTTAGAACGTGAAGGTGCTTTAATTGTTGCTCAAATTGGAGAAAAATATCAAATGCAGCTAAGACCTGAACTTACAGAAACAGTTTCCAAATTTGCTAAAGGAGGTGCTATTGCTGAGCGTTATTTAAGAACTCTTACCGTAATTGCATTAAAACAACCAATTTTAAAATCAACGGTTATTAAAATAAGAGGTAGTGGGGCTTACGAGCATGTAAAATACTTATTAGATAATGATTTAATAACAGCTGTAAAAAAGGGAAGATCGGCTGAATTAAGCACAACTGATAAGTACGCAGACATGTTTGGATTGCCTAAAAATAAGTTAGAACTAAAAAAAATGATGATTTCGCAATTGGGGCTTGGAGAAGGCACCGATTAAACTCATATATTATTCAATTATTAAGATTTTAAGAGAATTAGATATTTTTCAAAAAATTATTAGAATTTCTAGTGGACCTGACGGGAATTGAACCCGTGACCTCTTGATTGCGAACCAAGCGATCTGCTACTGATCTACAGGCCCATTTTTATCACTATTAATACTATAAAAAATAATGGTAGACTAAAAATTTTTATGATTTTGATTCCAGAAATATATGAAATACATTTGAATCCAATTAAAACTCCGTTCGACCAATAATCTCGTCTTGTGCGGATTTAGATAATTCTGTAAATAACACGGAATAACCGGCGATCCGTACAACTAGACCTTGATATTCTTTTGGATTTATTTGAGCATCACATAGAATTTCTTTTCCAACTACGTTAAATTGGATGTGATATCCTCCATTTTCTTCAAAATAGGTTTTAATGAGTGGAAGGAACAATTCTATCTTTAATGTGTTTGGATGAAAAGCTAATATTACCGAGTTTCCATTCGTTATTAACTCATTATCCAGCTTCTTAATTGAATTAAGTATCGCTGTAGGACCATTTTTATCCCTTCCGTTAGTTGGACCAACTCCATTTGAAAGCGGTTCTCTTGCCTTCCTTCCATCAGCGGAGGCTGCTGTAAAAACTCCAAATGCCATATGAAAAGCTGTAGAATAAATTCCAGGATGGTACTTTCCGCCTCTATAGTTTTTATGTTTAAGAATTTCCTTACAGAACAAATCTGCTACATCATGAGCTATAAGATCAACATAATCGTTATCGTTTCCAAACTTAGGGACTTTATTAATAAAGGTTTGTCTTATTTCTTCTCCCTTTTTCCCATTGTAAGTACCTCGGTAATTCTTTGACACTAACTTGATCAATTCCTCTAAAGAAAATGATTTTTCCTCGTAGATCATTTTTTTAATTACAGCAAGAGAATCGGCAACCGTAGATAAACCAATTAGTTGAGTCGTAGTAAAGTCATATTTTGCGCCTCCACTTGTGATATCACACCCCTGTTCAATGCAATCGTCTATAGTTGCGGATAAAAAGGGTTGTGGATTGAGCTCAGAAATAGCTTTTTCAAGGAAAGACATAGTTTCTACCAAATTTTTAACAAAAAAGCTAAGTTGGTTCGAAAACTCGTCCCATAAATCTTGATATGAAGAGAGCTTTTTTGTGTTTTCAATTCCATATGCCCTTCTTGTAAACATATCTGTCCCATTATTCAAGGTTAATTCTAAACACTTCACGATGTTTAATTGAGTAGCGTTTGTACATCCAAAAGATTTACAAGTATGTGCTGGTTCTACACATCCTATTGGTGCGTATTCACGCGCATCTTCTAGAGTGTAACCAAGATTGTTAAGACCTGGAATCATAACAGTATCATTAAACAACGCAATACTAGCTCCTGATTTAATAGCTTCTCCTGTTTTTACAAGTAAATCGTCTGGAGTTTTATTATGAACGCGAACAGAAAAAGTAGGTTGAACCGTTTTTAGCTTTTTGTACGAATCTAAGAATAGATACGACAATTGATTAGTAGCGTCATTTCCTCCTTCATCAACGCCTCCTATCGTCAAATTTGCAGTAAGAGGCGGTCCTTCTGCAGCTATAATTCCTTTATGGAGGACATAGTTCCATAGAGTTGAAAGCTTCAAATAAAAACTTTCAATTAAAAATTGTACTTCTTCATCAGTTATAATCCCTTTTTTTTTATCTTCAAAATAAAAAGGATAGAGAACTTGATCAATACGTCCTATACTAATAGCAAAACCTCCATCTTCGAGACCGGCAATGATGTGAGTGAAATACAATAATTGAAAGGCTTCTTTAAATGAGGATGGTGGGTTACCAGAAATATTAGAACAAATTTCGGCAATTTCATAAAGTTCTTTTTTTCGATTACTATCTCCTTCTTTTTCTGCTAATTCAGTTGCCAATATTGAGAATCTTTGAATAAACTCTTTAGAACCATCTAAAACAATAATAACTGACTCCAAAAAATCCATTTTCTTTTGATCTTTTGAAAATTCTTTCATCTTTTCTCTCGATTTCTGAATTAAACCGTTAAATCCCGCTTTTAACACGTTTTGATGTCCTGGGAAGAAATGCCCCGTCCCGTTAGTTATGTTTGTATCCACGACATAAAGTAGATTTAGCATGAGATCGGTTAATTCGGGATTTAAATAAGAGTCAAATCTGGATTTGGTGGTCTCTTCTTCGTTTTTCCAATATGGTATAATTTCTTCGATTATGATTTGTTTATCGTCATCTGAAAGTAATAGCTGTTGAGTTTCTCGATTGTTATAAAGGTTAATATCTTGCTCAATTGTATCAACGCGTACTTCAGGATATAAAGGCGTTCCAACAAATTTAGTACATCGATTTCCAACAATAAATTCGTCATCCCATACTTTTATCGTCATATTCTTCAATACATGGTACACAGCTTTTGCAAACCTGATGTTCTGGGGTTCACTTTTTGTAGTTTTATACGACTCAGTGAAGAGTTTAGCTCTTTCTATGCAGAGTTCATGTGGTTGGGAAACAACTTCTTTTTTCATTCTTAAAATGCGATCCTTATAATCAGATGGAGAAATTTGTTCTATTTGCATGATATTTCAACGAAATAGGTAATTACTAAAGTTGAATAAACACTTTGTATTAAATTTAAATATTATTATAAAACTAAATAAAAGTTGTTATAATTAAAAGTTAAAGATTTTAATTCAGAATTAAGACTTCGTTAATTAATCCCCTTTTTTGCGAATTGCTATTTATATTTCGTTTAGCTTTTAATGTAACAATTTTAAAATCCTTATATAAGTCTAAAATGAATTCGGAATAGGAATTACTCAGCACAATTTTACACCCTCGATTATCAAGTTCTTTAAACACTTCATGTAATTTTATCTGTGAAGATTTGTCAAAACTATTTTTAGTATAACTTGTAAATAATGCAGTGTCAGAAAGTGGATAATAGGGAGGGTCTAAGTAAACGAAATCATCTTTTTCAGCAAAATCTAAGCAGATTTCGAAAGAACCTAAAACTATTTTAACATTCTTTAAAACGATACTTACTTTTCTTAAATTTTCCTCGTCACATATTTTTGGGTTTTTATGCCTTCCAAAAGGTACATTAAACAAGCCTTTGCTGTTGACGCGGTATAAACCGTTGTATCCACTTTTATTTAAATAAATTGAACGCGAAGCTTTCTCAACATCTGATAATTCGGCATATTGATTTTGATCCCGGTCTAGAGATCGAATCTCGTAATAATAATCCTTTTCGTATCTATGTTTCTTTAAAGATTCTATTAAACCCTCCACATCTTCTTTTACAACCTTATAGCAATTAATTAAATCGGGATTATTATCTGATATAATTGAGTTTTCAGGAAGTAAATAAAAAAAAACGGCACCGCCACCAATAAAAGGTTCAATATATTTATTATATTTTTTAGGAAAAAACTTATCCATTTGTGGAATTAGTTGCCTTTTACCGCCCGCCCACTTTAAAAAGGGATGGGTTTGAGTATGTTTCGTCAAATTTCTAGCAAAGACCAAAATATTTTTTGTACTGTTTATACTATATAAAAATATAGATTAAAAATTAACAATTACTATAACCATAAATAAAGTATATTTAGAACAATCATTCCAGTAGATTTTAAGATGATAGATAAACAAAAATTTGAGGAACTGTTTAACAAACGGCTTATCAAGGATATTTCTGAGGAACAAATTGATATCGTTTTATCAGGGCAATACGGTAAAGCTTTAGAATTACTTAGAGACGCAGAGGCAACAGGATTATTCCCCGCTCTTGTTGGACCGCCAGGAGTAGGAAAAACAATTCTATGTCGATATTTTGCTAGGTTACGAGCTAAGGAAAACAAAAATAAGAATTTTCATTGGTTAACAATGGATGAATCTATAAAACCTAGTCATTTTATAGGCAGTTTTGACCCAGCAATTACATTGAAAAAGGGATTTGTATTAGAAGCTTTTAATCCTGGTCCTCTTTTGAGTGCTATGTTGGAAGGTGGGACATTTTTAGCAAATGAAATAAACCGAGCTACTGAATACTCGCAAAACACATTATTAGAACCTTTAGAGGAAGCATCAATTAGCATCCCTCATTTGGGTAGAATTAAAGCTGATAAAGATTTCTTTTTTATCTCTGCCATGAATCCGGAAGAGCTTTCAGGAACTCATCGCCTATCTGAGGCATTAAAAGATAGAATTAAAGTTTGGATTAAACTATCCTATCCAGATAAAGCAACCGAGCTTGATATAATAAGAATTAATTTACCAGAACATTTTATTATAGAAGAATCTGAATTAGAATTGATTTATTCAATTATAAATGAAACGAGAAAAAATAAAATAGACATTGAAATACCTGCTTCTATTAGAGCTGGCATAGCGATTGCTAAACTATTAGCCCGTAGAAAAACTTTAGAAAAAAAAGGAGAATTGAAAGAAAAGACAACAATTCATGAATATCTTTCACAAGTTACCCAAAATGTGTTATTAGGAAGCATCAAACCAAAACCGGGCACAAAAGTTGAAAACATCATTGACAGTATTATCCATAAAACATTAGGTGCTTAGGAGGTAAAGAGTAATTTTATGGGAGTTTTTCCTGAAAATCCATGTGAATTTGCTGTAGATTTCATTCGAAAAATGCGAAGACATCGCGAAATTGTGCAAATCCCATCTTCACGCCAAGTCTTATCCATTCCTAAATTAATTTTATCGAGATACTATCGTAAGGGTTTGGTTACGCCAAACGATTACATTGAAATTAGTACTGTTACTTCTTTTCCTGATAATCAAGAATTAGCGAAAGATATTGCTTTTCAGATTCTGTTTCCTAATTACAAAAAGGATATCATGGATTCCTTTCTTAATGGTGATGATTATGTTGAAGGTGATTTTGATGAAGATCTTCTAGGAACCGATCTTCAATCGGAATTGGACAAACTTCAAGAAATGATTGATGAAATTGAGATGACTAAATCAATAGATACTGACAAAATTCAAAAATTAGAAGAATTTCTTGACGAGTTAAACTCTAAACGTGATGAAGATCCATATAAGTCCGCATTAAAATTTTTTAATGACGACTCAGAATTGTACAAAGAAGAAATATCCTCCTTAGAAGATTTGATTCAAGAAGCACAAAGAAGGTTAGAACAGAAAATTAACTCCCTTAATCCCGAAGATTTAAAAGCAGGCTCAAATTTAGGTTTAAATGAATTAATTCAACAAAAATCATTAAGAGAATGGGAAAAACTAGCAAGTAAAGCACTAAACAATCAAAATATCGCTGAAGATTTATCTAAATTAATTAATTCCAATAGACTAGACGATCTTTTGAAATCTATTAAATTTATTGATGAGACTTCAGATGCTCAAAGTGTGAAAGACCAAATCCAAAATGCAAAGGACCAACTTAAAAATCAACTTAAAAATTTAGACCAGCTATTTAACGCTGCGAAAACTTTAGGTGAAATTCCTAAGTTTGATCTAGATAATATTTTGAACAACTCTTTACAACAATCTTCCTTTGAACATAATTTTAGTTTAGCAGATTCGTTAGATCAATATTTCGGTACCAACCTAAGGGAAGAATTGCTTAAAAACCTTGATCAGCAATCAAAAAATTCTCAGATGAATATTTCGTTAGAGAGTTTAACAAAAAATGCATTTGCTAATAAATCTTGGAATGATCTATTTAATCAATCTCTTGAGAATGCAATAAATCAGGCGAGTAATGAAAATATAAAATTTGAAGCATTTAAATCGCTATCTCATCAGATACAACAATTAATGAATAGTTGTCCTAATATGCACTGTGGTCAAAAAATATCTCAAAAACTACCTGATTTAGTATCAAAAACCCTAGAAGCTTGTGAAACTGCTGATCAATTAAAAAACGCCACAGAATTCTTAAGAAAGATCGGATTGGATCCTGATTCTGAAGATATTAAAAGAATTGGGAAAAATTTAGAAATGTCCGAAGAAGAAATATACGAATTAATTGAACCCAATTATCAATTGCTAAAAAAAATGGTTGAAAAAAATATTGCAGATTTTCAACGAGTTAGTAATTTAATGGAACAATTACGCGATCAATTAAATAAAGAAAGAATTAAAGAACTACTAAGCAGTGCTCTAGCTAACGATAATAGAGATGCTTTAGGAGCTCTCGGTCATTTTGATTTGACTGAAGCTTTGAAAGGGGCTCAACAAATTGGAGGAAAAGAGGGCCAAGATAAAGTAATTTCTTGCTTATCTGCTGGAAGTGGTGAAAACCTTCTTAGACAATGGTTTATCCATAGAAATAATTTACCCGAACAAGTAAAAATAAAAGTGAAAGAATTAGCGAAGAAAATGCTAATCGATTTAGGTATTTATTATTCAAGAGCTCGCTTAGGAAGCGCAACAACAGGAAATATACCTATCAATGTAGTACGGCCATACACTATAGGAGACGATTTTGAAAATATTGATCTAGAAGAAACGATATTCAATCTTTTGGAAAAAGGGAAAAAATTAGATCATATAAATTACGATGATTTCTATGTTTACGAGACCGCGAAGGGATTACGCTCGTTTTGCTTTGAACTTGACATTAGTGGCTCGATGACAGGTGAGAAACTTGCGTATATGGCTATTTGCGTAACAATGTTAGTCTATGGCATGCGAAAAGACGAAATTGGTGTTGCCTTTTTCGAATCAGATACGCATGTATTAAAAAAATTATCTGAAAAAGTAGATATGGAAAAATTAGCAGATGAATTGCTTATGGTTTCTGCAAAGGGGGGTACACGGCTTCAAAGCGCTTTAGAATGGGCAAATAAACAATTTAAAGATAACTCTAGCTCTCGTGAGAAATTAAATGTTCTTTTTACTGACGCAGAAATATATGATATTCAACAAGCTAATGAAGAATTAAGAAAACTTCGTTCTTTAAATGTAGATTTCATTTTAGTCTCTCCAGAATCTTCCTTTAATTTAAAAGAAGCGGAAAAGATGGTAAAAATAGCGGGAGGACAACTTTTGACAATTAAAGATTGGAATGAATTTCCAAAATTAATGTCAGAGATTATAAAATCGAGATTTTAAAAACATGACTAATAAATCATTTTCAGAAATAATAATTGAAAGATATGGAAAGGAGTTATATAAAAAATCAGTTGAATTCCCGAAAAGCAAAATTAATATAATCTCGTTAAAAGAAGATCCTATAAAGATTAGGGCAGTAATTTTAGATAACGAACGTGAATATCATCTAATTATAAACGAAAATAAAAATGAAATTTTTCATGATTGCCCCACTTTTTTAATACACAGTGAAATTGAAGATAAAATATGCATTCATCTTATAAAGCTCTTGACAATGCTAAAACCATCAATTTCTTTAGAGCTCGTGGAAAAAATTAACAAAATGCATTTAACTTCTGAAGATTTTGGATCAAAAAAGAAAAGTACGAATTATCTAAAATTAGCTAATATATGTATTAATACCAATAATTGCGTTGAAGGTTTAAGTTATTTAGACAAAGCCATCATAAATCAGCGAGATTGTGAGCCGATCATTGAAAGATTTTTAAAAACCGCAATTGAAAATAATTTATTCATAGAATTTTTTGAATTCTTACAATCAGCATATATTAACGAATTAGGTTCTTACATTCTCAAATACAATCATTTCATAGAAAGAGGAATAAGATTATTTTTAAAATCTACATCAAAATATTCCTTTTTTGAGATATTAAGAATAATTGATTATATCGATAAATTATTGGATTTCTATGAATTTCAGAGTGAATCATTTGTTGAATCTTTAATTGCAGAATTATTAAAAATGGCTAATTCAAAGGATTTTAACGAGAGATATTTCTCGATGTATTTTATTAAAAGGAAATACGAAGCTCTGGTTAGCCTCAACCCACTTTTTAAAGAATTTATTACCTCTACGAATTTTAAATCATTTAAAAATGAAATCACTACCTATTTTAAAAATGAGATCGAAAATTTCAGTGTTATTGATAAATTAAAGTTAATGAAGAAACAGTTCAATATATTTGAAATTCCAAGAACCTCCTATTTAGAAGAATATAAATCTTATAAGACCGAAATTAAAGAACTAGAAAAAAAGGTATATCTTAAGAAGTTCGCATTTCTCAGACTTCTTAAGGAAAAGTATAACATTAAAAAATCTAAAATCGACTTTAGAAAAAAAAGAAATACTTATATCGTAAATCACAATAAAGAGAATCTTGAGAATCCTGCCTATCATTACATCATAAATCATATAGGATTTTACGGGATAAATGACTCTACTATTAAATCCTCAGAAATAGGAGTTAATTATTTGATTATTAAAGAATTGTTTTTAGACGATTTACACAACTTTCCAGATATTTTTTATTACAAAAAACAGTTCTGGGGGGAAGATAATGATTATGAAATTAATTATATTGATGTGTTCTCACTTATAAGCAAACCTATAGAATATAACTACGACATTGATCAGGACTACTCCGGTATTGACGATCTTATGATCATTGAATGGGATTTAGCTAACAAACCAAGGCAAAGTAGTTTAGTTAATGCTTACGGAGCCCAAATAGTAATCCCCGATCAAAATACTTCTCTCTATCACGATTTAAAGCCATTTGATTTATGTTATTGTCAAAAAACACCCGTAAAAATCGAAGGAAATATTATCAAAACAATTAATGTTATTACAAAATGTTCATTCAAGGACGCTATTAGCAGTATTGAGAAAGGTATAGCATTTATCGAAGGATATTACCCTCTAAGTTTATTAAAGTCTGTTCTTATTAAAAAAATAAGCCCCTTTGAAGCGTATGAAATAGCATTAGACAATCCTAATAAACAATTTGTCCCAAATTATGGTAAGTTTTTAAAAGCATTAAGAACATTTTTGTTTAATTTCATAAATAGGGAGAAGGAGTATATTTATGAAACTCTCAAAACCAATCCTGAAAAGTATACTAATCAATTCATAATTCTATTAAATTTATCTACTGAAATGGCTGGATTAGAATTACCATATACTGAAATAATTAACGACTTACTATATGAAGTTAGTAGTTTGGATGAATTCAGAATAAAATTTATGAATAAAGTTCATTCAACTATTAGTAAAATTCTTAAAGAAAGAGAAATGGGAAGTAGCGTTATATTCGACATTAAAAAGATGCGGCACACTCCATTTGTAAAATATTCTAATGAGATACTAAAAATCAGAAAGGAAGAGTTTGAACAATCGCAAGTATACAGATTTACTGAACAAGACACTATTATATATAATATGTCTGAATTGGTAAACAGTTATTATGGTAAACAATTTTCTAAAATTTTAAACCTAAATCTAAACGAACCTATCAGTCAAGATTTCTATAATAAAATTTTGAACTACAGCGCGAAACTTAATTTAAAACTAAATATGATCGAAGAAGAAATTTAATTTTAAACCACCCTAAATAACACGGTGTCTAAATAAAAAAAATTATCATCTTATTTCGAAAAAGAGTTAAATAATTGCAATATTTTTAAATTGAACATTTATTCTTATTAAACATATTAATTAAAAATAACTTTAGAACGATGGTAAAACAT
This sequence comes from Promethearchaeota archaeon, assembly GCA_013375475.1. GTDB lineage: Archaea > Asgardarchaeota > Lokiarchaeia > Sigyniarchaeales > SOKP01 > SOKP01. The sequence continues at coordinate 19,306 of JABXKD010000003.1, read as the reverse complement.
CCATTACATCATCCTTCCAAGGACATTATAGAAACTAAAGGGACGATATTAAGAGGAAAGACCATATGCATGTGCTTAACAGGTTCAGTTGCAGTAATCAACGCTCCTGTAATTGCGAGGGAATTAATGCGCTTAGGGGCCGAAGTTATTCCCTGCATGTCAAAAGCAGCTACAGGATTGATTGAACCCTCTTTAATGCACTGGGCAACAGGGAATCCTGTAATTACTAAATTAACTGGAGCTGTTGAGCATGTATTTTTAGCGGGAGATAGACCTAATGCGAGCGGTAAAGCAGATTTAATCCTAGTTTGCCCCGCAACTGCAAATACTATATCCAAGATTGCTAACGGTATTGATGACACCCCAGTTACCACAATGGTATCGACTGCTTTTGGTTCCTCTATACCTATAGTGATAGTTCCAGCTATGCATGAAAGCATGTATCATTCTATAATTGAAAAAAATATTTCAATCCTGAAAGAACATGGTATTGATGTATTAGGACCACGAATATCTGAAGGAAAGGCTAAAATCTCAAAATTGGAGGATGTAATTGATAAAGTTTTAGATTTATTAATCACAACAAGAGATCTCGAAGGTAAAAAAATCCTAATAACTGCTGGTCCAAGTCGTGAAGCGATAGATGATATAAGATATTTGTCAAATAAATCGTCTGGGCGAATGGGTATCGAACTTGCTAAAGAAGCTTCAGCGAGAGGTGCTGAAGTACTATTAGTAGCGGGTGAATGTATGGTGAAGATTCCCGACTATATCAACACTATTCATGTCGAATCAGCTGATGATTTTATAAAAACTATTAAAGATGAGCTTTCTTATTCAAAATACGACATGTTAATTTCCGCTGCAGCGATTTCTGATTACAAGCCTACTGAATACATTGAGGGAAAAATTTCTTCTGATGAAGTAGAAGAATTGAAAGTAAATATGCAATTAACTCCTAAAATATTGAGTGTAGCGCGAAGAAAAGATTATAAACTTTTTATTATTGCGTTTAAAGCAGAGATTAATGTTTCTCGTTCCGATTTAATTGATCGCGCTTACAACCGACTTTTAAAATCTGAGGCCGATCTAATCGTCGCTAACGATGTGGGACGAAGAGATATTGGTTTTAATAGTAAGGATAATGAAGTATATATAGTAAATAAAGAAAAGCATATAACACATATTGATAAACATACTAAAAGATATGTAGCATCAAAAATCATTGATGTAGCTTTAGAAAACTATAGAAAAAGAGAAGTGAACAATTAGTCTATTATTCTTTAATAAATTTTTTCACTTAAAGAAAAGATTTAAATAGTAAATCAATTTCTGTTCAAAATGATTGACCAAATACATTTTGAAAAATAGATTGATTTGCGTAAGAGTTAGATTATTCGTGCAATATTAATTATAATTTCTATAAAATTAAGTATAATTAGTTAGATATCAATCTTAGTATAAAAAAATTGTAAAGGTGAAAGTAAAATGTCCTCCGATGAAGAAGGTAGAATAAAGCAAGGTACAATTGCCCAGTTTATGAGAAAGCGTACACAGTTAGTGGGTTTTGAGTTTGGGTATTGGAAACACCAGCAATATGCTTCAGAATTTCTGGATAATGCGTTAGACGCGATAGAAGAATTTCAATGGGATGAATTAGAGGAGGGAGATTCAAGAATTCAATTTTCTCTTGATCAAGAATTGTCTTTAGAGAATTTATCCATCCTTCAAGAAGCGAGAAAAGATGAAGTCGATCAACCTCTCAATAATGAAGCGAAAATAGCATTAATGCAAGAAATTGGTTTAGCGCCTACCGAACCTTCAGAACCAGATTTAGTTGTTTTTAAAGATAAGGAGGAAGAATCTGGAGAAATTATTGATCAAGAGGAAATTGAGGTTGAGGAAGAAGTAAAACGAATAATTGACGATATGAACGAAATTCTTAAGCCAGTTGAACCCATTGTTGATATTGAGCCCCTTGTTATAATTCGGTTAAGAGAATATGAAGCTGCATCCTTTTTAACGTCCGAGTTATCACAAAAGAATGTTATGAGTTATACTTTTGAAATGTTTGATAACGGTATAGGTATGCACAAAGGAGATTTACGTAAGTTTGGGAAATATCTAGCTTCTTCAAAAAGCCTTGAATTGAAGCAAACTCGCGGAAGTCAAGGTTTTGGTGCTCCAAGTGCATTCAGCGACGCTCAAAATACAACCGGGAAACCCATTGTTGCCGTGTCAAAATCTAAAGATTCTATCTATGCTACGGTTTCAGAATTTTTTACAACTTCAAAGAACGAAAAGAAATACTTAATTCGCCCAACTGAAGTAGATAGTCAATTTCTCCACGGGACTTATATCAAATTAAATTATTTAAATGTAAAATATGTTAGAGGATATGTTGACACATATATTAAGGAAACGGCACTATTAAATCCCCATATAACATTAATATTTATTGATCCTACTGGAAAAGAATGGATTTATAGAAGATTAGTTTCAAGTTTTCCTAAACAACCAAAATATGCAAAACCACATCCATCATCAACTAATATAGGGGATTTGCAAGATCTCCTTACAAAATCAGAAAATTTAACAATCTCAGCTTTTCTACAAGACAATTTTGTCAGAATGAGTTCAAAAACTGCTAAGGAGATTTTAAATATTGCTGAAAGAAATTTACAAGACAAGTTATCCATTTTGATCCTAAAAAATGGATTTGTAAACAAATTAGTGAAAAAAACCTATGATATTAATTTCTTTAAATTCGAAAAAAGAGTTTTCGGTCGTTCAACAAAACCAAGAGATAAATTGATAATTTACAATGTTGATTCTGAAGAGTTGAAGAATAGCTATTGGAAGGTTATGGAAAAATATAACCAATATGATAAAAGTTTAGAAAGATTGACGAAAGAAATTAGAAAACATCAAACACGTATAGAGAAGTCTGAAACTAAGAAAGATGAAAAAAAAATAGAGAAAGACATAGAGAGAGTAATAAAAGAGATAGATAACATTATTAATGAAAGGGAAAATATCAAAATTGATTTAGATAAGACTTTTAGTGTTAATCAAGGACTAGTCGAAGCTAAAAAATTAAAAAATAGAACCGAACTTGAAGATTGGGTTAATGAGGTTCAAATTTCAAAAGCAAAACCTTCTGAATTAACAAATGAACAATTTAATGCACTTTTTCACGCTTTTAAATCCATTAAATATATGAATCCTCCGACAGACACTGCAATCCCCGTTGGAGATATCGTTTTAGAAAGCACTTTAATCAAGGAGATTGGACTAAAAATATCAGATAATGTTGATTATTTTGATGATCCTACAGAAAATCTTAAAACTTCGCTTGAAATCTTGCAGGATAAGATAAAAAAGGATAAAGAAAAACAAAAATTATCGTTGGAGAGTGAAATCATTGAAGATGAGACTGTTGGAATTGAAGATATTAAAATTTTTAACTCAAAAATATTAACCAGTGTTGATATTAAAGATCAATTTATAGAATCAGATCAATTTCAGCAGACTATTCAAAAAAAAATAACATCATCGACTGAAGTACTAAAAGACTCATATCAGGAAGTATTTGAGTTCTTTACGGAAAATTATACGAAAGATGATGATTTCGTTAGCGCAGAAACAAGACCCCCAACTTCCGGTAAAGGGCTAGCGTATGTTGTTGAAGCTTCATTGGCTTATTGTAACGATCCTAAAAAACTGGATACTCCTAAACGTTCTAGAGATGTGCTTTCACGTTTCGTGAACAGAACACCTAAATTAAGAGATAGTGCCGATTGTGCAATAACTAAAGCTGTTCAATCAGTAAACTGGAAAAATTATAAATTGGATACTTACGACAACAATCTTCCAAAGGGGCCAATCAAACTTATAGTGAATGTTTCAGGACCCTATGTTCATCTAATGTTTAAATCTCAATCAAAGAATGCGTTAGCTGAAGACGAAGAACTACTCAAAGAAATAAAATTTTGTCTTGAGGCAATAGGAAGAAGACTAAGAGTATATCTTAATAGAAAAGCAAATATTCGAAAAAGCGAAAAGAGATCAGGCTTGATTGAACGATACATTCCGATATTTGTTCAGAGTGCGTATAATATCGTTTCGCAAGGTGATGGAAAATATAAAGGTAAAATTTCGAAAAATGAATTAGAAAAGTTAATGAAAGACGCAATTGGAGTAAAAGTACCTTCTAAAATTGCAGATGCGAAACCAAAACCAATTGTAAAAGAAGAAATTGATAAAGTTATTTATAAAAAAGTTGAAGTCAAATGGGAAGAACCAAGTGAAAAAGAAGAAATCGTTCCGGAGGTAGTAGAATATAACCAAAATGTATTAACTGAAAAAACTCTTCGGAATTGGACAATTAACGAATTAAGAGAATATTGTATAGAAAACGAGATAGAGGTATCATCTTATGTTCGAAAAGACGATATTATTAACAGTATTCAAGATTTTTATAAAAAAGGTAAACCTGATAAAATTACAACTTTAATTAAGGAAGTAAAGAAACCTTTAAAGATTGAATCTGTTGAACCTGGTACGGTTTCAGCAAAAAGAAAACAGTTGCAAATTGCTAAAGGTGAAGTGAAACCCCAACCTATTGAGAAAAAAGAACCAACAGTACACGCCCAACCACCTCAACCCCAGCTGACTCAAACTCAATTACCAATTATTACAACGGATAAAATAACAGAGGCACTATCTGATGAATGGCAACCAATAACATCTCTAATTTTCAAAATGAAAATAAAAGACATGATGGATGCTCGGTTCTTACAAATCAAACTAAAAGAATTAGAGCGCAGAGGCTTAGTATTAGCTGAATCAAAAATGGGTAAAAAGCATTGGAAGTTAAAATAAAGTGATTAAAATGGCAAGTAAAGCGGAAAGTAAAAAATGGGATATAAAAGAAGCAAAAAAGCTTTTTCAAGAATATTTGAAGAAGGGTATAGAAGAAGAAAAAAAGGAAATCATTCTACCTGAAGGTACTGTCAAAATTGATGATCTTAATAGAAAACAAACTTTGGAGCGTATATACATATTAACAGACTCAATTATTGAGAAAATTTATGCTACGGGAAGACCTACTATTAAATTACCTTCGAGAACCAGTGCAAATATAATTTGGGATGAAGAAAATGATTTGTTACTTTTAGGCAAACAAATTATGGAAAAACAATTTCACTCTCTTGCAAGCGTTGCTGATATTACAAGATTGATGAAAGTGCTCGAAAAGGTAAATGAATTACTGCTTAAAGATATGCATGCTACAAAAAGAGAAATCTTCTATTCTTCAGTTCAATTATTTGGAGATCAAAAAAATAGTGATAAGTGTATTGAAGATGTAGCAACAATGCTTTATACAACTAGAAATTCCACGCATATTGTTGCTTCAGCTAAAGGTTCATGCATAGGACGTCTTAGAATCAGAGATAGAAACGATATTATTGATTTAGAAGGCTTAGGGAGTGGAGGATGGACTATTAGCCCCATGCTTGATAATATTGAAATATTAGAATCAGATGCAGAATTTATATTGGTTTTAGAGAAAGATGCTGCTATGATTAGGTTAGCAGAAGCCAGATTTTGGCGGAAATATCCATGTATTATATTAACAGCAAAAGGGGCTGCTGATATCGCTACAAGAATGTTTCTAAGAAGAATCAATAAAGAACTCAGATTACCGGTGTTTACTCTTGTCGATTCGGACCCTTACGGGCATTATATTCATTCTGTTTACTTACGAGGATCTAAACGGTTAAGCTACGAATCACCATTCTTAGCAACGCCTAATATTAAACTCTTAGGTGTACTAACCAGAGATTTGGAAAAATATAAAATTCCTAATGACTGTAGAATACCAATGAATCAAACAGATATTAAAAGAACTAAAGAGTTGTTAAACGAAGGATTTGTAAAAAAAAATAAAGCATGGGAGACAGATCTTAAATTAGCTCTGAAACTAAAAATAAAGGCGGAGATTCAAGCATTATCCACTTTTGGATTTGAATTCTTGACTGATCAATACATACCTGAAAAGTTATCAACAGGAGATTGGATATAAGTAGGGTGATAAATAAAATGAAAGTATTTCATAAAAAAGATGGTGGAATAGTTCAACTAATTGGTAAGGAAAAAATGAAAGAGTGGCCTATAGAATTACCACTTATTTTTATTGAATATGTACGTAATAATCAATTAAATAAATATAGCGATTCAAAGTTAAAGAAAGATATTGAACTATATCTCGATGAAGTAGTAAAAGATGTGGCTATCCCGGGATTAATTAATGTTCTTGATGGTGATAATTTTGAAGAAACAAATAAAGCACTTGTTCGAATCGAAGAATTAGCTAAAAAAAACATTGAGATGGTCAAACCAATAAAACCTTATGTTGAAAAGTTGTTAAAAAAAGAAAACAAAGAAGTTAATAAACTTAGTAAATCAATTCTAGAAAGTTTTAATAAAGCGGAAAGAAGAAAAAGGTTAGCTGAGAAAAGAAAAGTAATGCAAGAAAAAGAAAAAGAATTTTTAGCTGGAGATATTAGTGGAGAAGAATATGCTAATGCTCGTAAAGAGTATTTAATTTTAAAAGAATAAGCTGATCCTGATGAGTTGGGAACAAGAAAAACATAGGTTTTACGATTTTATTATCGAGAATAATGTTATTGGATTTTTTGACGAACCTCTAACGTTGAAGTCAGGAAGAAAGTCTTACTGGTATGTTAACTGGAGAACTGTTGCTGAAGATGTATTTTTGTTAGATAAAGTTAGCGATTTTCTTCTTTCATTTGTAAAGCATTTAAATTTTAAACCAGATTGCTTTTATGGTGTTCCAGAGGGTGCAACCAAATTAGGAGTAATAACCCAATATAAATGGGCATTCGATGATAAAAATATAAAACCGGGTAAATATGTTTTATCAATGGGAAGGGGAAAACCAAAAGAACATGGTGCACTCAAAGACAAGTATTTTTTAGGAATTCCTAAAGGAAAAGTAATACTCGTTGAAGACACCACGACTACAGGAAGTTCGATGCTAAAGGCAATCGATGATTTAGTAGAAAATAAAGTAAATATTATAGCAGCTATCGGACTAACAAACAGAAATGAAATAAGAGATGATGGTAATACTGTTGAAGAAGCCATAAAAAAGAAAAATGTTCAATATTATGCTATGAGCAACGCTAGAGACTTAATACCAAAATTAAATCCAAATCCAATCGTTTCTAATCACATTAAAGCCTATTTTGAGAAATATGGGTCGAGAAAGATAACTTAATATTAATCGTATTAAGGGAAAATAATCTCTATCATTATCTTCTCTAATTCTTAGTTAAAAAGAAATTTCTCCATGTTTTTATAAGGTCAAAAAGCTTTGAAAATATTAATTTTTCAGAACTAGTCAATTTTCTTTCATCATCTAAAGACAAACTCGCTCTAGCTAATTTTAAGAGCTTAAGTAATCTATTATCAACAAGATTTATAGAGTGCGAACTAAACAGATCTAAATCTCGTTTCGGTATTTTGTTTTCATTTACTTCTTTTTCTATCAAATACCTAAATTCTTTTATTTTATTTAAGAAAAATTTGTTTTCTCTATATATAAGGCTCTGATCGTCGCGTTCACTAATAGCGAAACCTTGTACGTCAGTGTTATTGTATTTTTCTTTTGAATATATTTTTAAAATATTATTTTCTATGAATGAGAGCGCTATAAAATATGGGAGTCTGTATTGTTTCCCTCTTTCAAATGGTCCAAATGAAGCTCCCAATATAGAAAATCCATTATGACCGCTTATACATTCGGTGGTTACTTCTTCATTTTTAAAAATAAAATTCACTCGATTTAAAGAATCCTCTAATTGGATTTCAATTTTATTCAACTCTTATCACACCATGTTTAATAGTCTTCAAATCTTTTATAAACTAAATAAATGTAAAGCAATAGAAATATAAATATATTAAAATATTAATATTCCAAAAATTATCGTGAATATTTTGCTTATAGAACTTATTCTTTTTATAATTTTTATAGTTTTTTTCATAATTGGATTCATTATAATTTATAAGCAAGTTGCGTTAGTCAAAAAAGGGGAATTTAATAACAAAGATCGCCTTCAGTGTTTAATATATGGGCTTATCTTTAGTTCAGGTGTAATGGTTGTTATTTCGATGGCGTTTATCTTTGCAGTAAAAACTCCCGAATTTTGGCAAGGAAGTTCATTGACGCCTCCTGATGTTAATCCCCTTTCTTTACTTCTCCCATTTGCTTTTTGTTTAGGATATATTTCCATTTATCCATTAATTGATTTCTTATTTATTGCTTTAAGCTCCGAATCAGACGAAGGTCTTACCCCATTTCATAGATTTATCGGGAATAGGATTATTAATGTTTCAAAGAATAAGGTAATTTCTGTTAGCATGGCAATTTTCCTATACTTCTTATTTATTGTACCCCCACTGTTACTATCTCTCGCTGGTTTACCATTTCTGATGATATGGATATCTTGGTTACTTGTGTATCCATTAATGATTTTGACATTTTACGGATCAAAAGGTTATATAGCAGGGATTTCTAATGAGTTTTATCACATCCCTGATATTAAAAGGTCTTTATTTTTAAACTTTGAAGATAGTAAAAGGGGAATGAAACAATTCGCATCAAATCCTAAACCATATGTATTCTTGGGTTTGATGTTGTTTGTTTTTGTGTGGGCATGGATTTCATTGTTTCAGACAATTGCGTTCTTTTTTTCAGGATCTTTAGCGATTCCTACGATGACTTCATATTTTGTATTTGTTACGCTCCTATTCGGCATAATTGGATATTTTACTCGATTTTGGGGCAGAAAAATCAAATATAGAGGAATAGATATTTATTTCGCAGCATATTTAATGGCTGCTATAGGGATCAATGTCTTGGTAAACTTCTTAATAGTAAATGCCGACAAACTTACGGAAACTTTTAAATTTTGGGTGCTTACCTTTAATATTTCTCCTAATTTTATTATGTTCGCTTGGGCCGCAGTATTTGAAGAAATATTTATGATCACTTTTACTTCCTATTACTTCTTGTCAAAAAATAACGAATTCACAAGAAATCTCAAATACTCGAAAATTACCGAATATGGTGAAACTTTTGATGCTATTCCCCTATTTAACTTAATAAAAAGTCCTGATTCTACCTTGAAACAGCACGCAGAAAATACTCTTTTAATGATGTTCGAAAGAATTCCATTAAAAACAGATCTTTCTTTAAACGACTGGAAATTTAAAAATTCATTATTAGATGGGCTAAGTGACTCAAATCCGAGTTCTAAGGCCATATCATATAAGATATTAACAAAATTAGAAAAAGATGTGCCAAATTTAGTATTGCCATGGATAATTGAATATTTAGAATCACCTAATTATGACAAAAGTATTCCCATTGCTAATTCTCTACTTGATGCTGACGATAATCTAATTAAAAAAATACCCGTCAGTGTTGTAAATAATCTAATTAATGATCCCGAGTGGAGGATGAAACTTGCAGGTTTAAAAATAATAAAAAGACAATTTCATCTAGACCAAAGAGCAATTCAAAATCTAGATTTATTAGGATTAATAAACGATCCAAATAGCCTCGTTCAGGTAGAGCTTCTTAATATTTTATCAGAATCTACATTAAATATTCCTATTGATGTGTTTTTAAATAAAATCCTTCATCGAAATAAAGATATAAGAGCAGCAGCAATTAGAAACATAAAAAATATTAATATCAAACAAATTGACTCAAATCTTATTAACACACTAATTCCATTGATGAGTGATACTAATAGCTCGGTAAGAGCCTCTATTTTTGAAGTCATCTCTAAAATAGGAAATTTTAAAAAATTATCTATTCCAATTTCTCCTATTTTTGATGGTTTACTAGACCCAGACGAAAATGTTAGGAAATCTTCAGTATTAGCACTTGAAACATACTATAATGAAAAACCAAATTCTATAGATATTGATAAAATCATTAATCAAATCGATTCCCAGAATCTTGAAGCTACTAGCGACATTATATCTCTTCTTGGGAAACTCTGGGAGAGAAATCCTGAAAAAATCTTAACCACTTTCTTGATATATATAAAATTTAATAATATTGAGTTAAAAGAAAGAATTTCCAATATAATTGTTGAAAACTTCAAGAAAAATCCTAAATTAATTCTTGATAATTTAGTTAGAGTAAAGGACGAATCAAAATATATTTCGAAGGGGATAATTTCTAAAACAATTATAAGAATTAGTAAAGAGCATCCAAATGAAGTAATTCCTAAGTTAATTGAAAGTTTAGAGTTAAATGACAACGATATAAAATTAAATATAATTTCTTCCTTGGAAAGTTTGATAGAAGATTACAATGATTTAGTAAATATAAATTCTATAATAAAACTGTTTCGAGATGATAATACGAGGGAAATTAAGAAAGGAGCATCGCAATTAATTTCGGAAATATCAAAAATTAACCCTCTGGCATTAAAACCAGTTTTAGTAGAATTATTGCAACTACTTCCAAACCAAGATTTATCAGTAAGAATAGCACTCACAAAATCGATGTTAGAAATATCTAAAAGAGTGCCAGATATGATTTCAATTCCTCTCACTATCAATTTTCTTTCAGATACTGATGCGTTTATAAGGGAAACAAGCGTAAAAATACTTGGTTATGTAGGTACAAAACAACCACTCGCGGCCGTTGATGCCTTAATTAATAAGGGATTAGTAGACGAGGAATGGATTGTTCGAGATGCTACTGTAGATAGTTTGGGAAAATTATTCCAATTTATTGACAATCGAGAAGGAGTGATTGAAAAACTCGTTAACTTACTTGATGACGACAAAAGTTGGGTTCGTCGATCCTCTATGAATCTTTTATCATCAATTAAAGGAATATCGGCATCTCAGATACCTTTCAAAAAAGTTTCAGAGAACCTTCTAAATGAAGATTCCAAGATCAGAGAAGGAGCAGTAAAGTTATTAAAAATTTACAGTCTTAATAATATTGATAATGTTTTTAATAATATTCTTTCATTAATGGGAGATAAGAGCGAGGAAGTTAGAGATACTACTGTAGATGTAATGGTTAACATTATACAAAAAATAGGAATTTCTAAAATACTTTCAAAACTATTAAGAAATCTAAGTGACGAATCAACATTAGAGACACAACAATCGATAGCAACGATATTAGGGCGAACAGTGAGATATGAAGATGAAACTTTAAAAAAACGAGTGATATCTTTACTCAAAATTAGATGTGAAATGTCGCAAGATCCAATAATATGCGAAGTTTTAACTAAATTAAGAGGAAGTTAATGCCTCTTATTAAATATTGAAATCCGCATACGGAGTATTTCACTAAATCATTTCTCTCCCATTATTTTTTTCCGACAAATTTTATTTTCTGTTTAATAAGCTTAAATCATTAATATATTGAATTAAAATATCACCAAAAATATTTTTGGTACATCAAAATTAAATTGAAAGTGATCTCGTTTGACAACCCCAATGTCCCGTCCAAGTGTACCTATTAACAAAATTCAGCGTTTTGAAGAATTTTACAGATTATTTGAAGAAAAACCTGGAGAATACAAGTATCAGGACCAAATAAACGATATTTTTTCTAAAGGTGGGAACACATTAATACTATTTTATGAAGATTTACTAGCTTATGACCCTCAAATTGCTGAACTTCTTAGAAAAAATCCCACCGCTCTAATAGAAGATGCTAATGATGCCTTTAAAAATATGTTTAAATTTCAAGCAGGCAAATTAATTGATCAAGATTATTTCACTAGGATAAATACTAAAGACGAAAAAAGTCCATTATATATCACTCTAAGAGGATTAAGAGCAAAAAATATTGATAATCTTGTTTGGACTAATGGAATTCTAGTTAGAAGCTCAACGATACGCCCAAAATTAATGAAAGCAGAATTTGAGTGTATGAGCTGCGGAGCACATTTTGAAGTGCTACAACTTACATCCAAAATCAGGTGGCCTAAGTTTTGTTCAAACTCAAGGTGTAAAGCTAAATCTCAATCAGATTTTCGCCTAATCTCGAGAAATTCAGAGTTTATTGACTGGCAAAGTGTTATGATTCAAGAAATCCCCGAAGAATTACCTCCCGGTAGAATACCGAGATCGGTCCAAGTGATTTTAACCTATAACTTAGTTGATACTGTGAAGCCAGGGGACAGAGTTAAGCTCATGGGAACATTTAAATCTGTGCTGGCTCAATCGGCTAAAAGCATTAATAGTACATTATTTAAAACCTTTGTTGATGTAAATTATATTGAACCTGAAGATAAAAGTGGTGCCTTCATTGAGTTATCTAAAGAAGACAAAAAAGAGATTGAGCAACTTTCGAAAGAACCAATGATCCAAAAGAAAATTGCTAGATCTATTTCGCCGGTAATTTACGGAAGAGAAGAACTTAAAATGGCTACTGCTTTAAGTCTTTTTGGAGGTACGCGAAAAAAAAGACCTGGAGGTGGTTATAAACGAGGTGACATTCATATTCTATTTGTAGGGGATCCAGGTACAGGGAAATCAGAAATACTAAAAAGTGCTATTGAAGTATCACCTCGCGGTTTATACACTTCTGGAAAAGGTTCTACAGCTGTTGGTTTAACCGCGGCAGTAATAAAAGACACGGATACTGGTCAAATGAATCTTGAAGCTGGCGCAATTGTATTAGCAAATGGAGGTGTAGCAGCAATAGATGAGTTTGATAAAATGGATACTTCTGACAGGTCTGCATTACACGAAGCAATGGAGCAACAAACCGTGAGTATTGCTAAAGCAGGGATCGTAGCGACTCTAAAAGCCCAAACCGCAATAATAGCTGCAGCAAATCCACGCTCAGGGCGGTACGATCGATATAAAACCCCTACACAAAACATACATCTCCCTCCATCTCTTCTATCCCGTTTTGATTTGATCTTCATTGTTATAGATAGACCAGATCCTGCTGATGATGCACAAATGGCAGAATTTATCTTACAAAATTCGATGATGGGACCAAATGATAGCTATGAAAGTAAAAAGGGTTCTATAGCACCTATCCCGGGAGATTTATTAAAAAAATATATTAAACATGCCAGAAGAACTTGTGAGCCTGTACTATCTGAAGAAGCTAAGGAAGAAATAAAGGAATTTTACTTAAAGCTACGAGGGCAATATGATAGTGAAGATGCGATAGTCTCCATTCTAGCAAGAAACCTAGATGCACTTGTACGGTTAAGCGAAGCATACGCAAAAATGGCTTTAAGGAATAAGGTTCTTAAAAGCGATGTGGAAGAAGTTATCAAATTGTTTAAGAGATTTTTAAAAGATACTGGTTATGACGAAACGACGGGAAAAATAGATATGGATCGAATACTAGTTGGGCAATCAAGAAGCTCAATTAGTAAACTCGATAAAATGCTTAGTAGATTAAAGGAAATTTTTGAAGATAATAACTGGAAGGCTTTAGAGAGAAAAAATATTGTTCAAATTCTCGAACTCGAAGAAAATTTAGATGAAAACTGGATAAAAGATGCCTTAGATGAGTTAATTAAAGAAGGAACCTTATATGAGCCGAGAAATAACATGCTAAAATTCACAAATAAGGATGATTGATGGAATTTATATTGGATACTACTTAAACAGTTAATTACAAACCTTATTTTTCACAAAAGAAATGAATATTAATAATTTCATTAAATCAGAAAAAAAAGAAGAAATTTCGTTTGAAATATTCAGCGAAAAGAAGACAAATTCAAAACTTCCTAACATTTCTGGGGAAACGACCCCTGTCGATTTCCAAAAAGAGTTAAATTACCAACAGTTTAATGTTATTAATAAGATAAAAGGACCTCAATTAATAATCGCTGGAGCTGGTTCTGGAAAAACGAGAACTATAGTTTATTGTGTAGCAAAACTTCTCTCTGAAGCTGTGAAACCTTCTGAAATTATGTTAGTTACCTTTACTAATAAAGCTGCTACTGAGATGATTAAAAGAGTAGAAAATTTGTTAGGTATGAAGCCAAAAGGAATATGGGCGGGTACATTTCATTCTATCGCAAATAGATTTCTACGACAATATGCGAAAACCTTAGGTTTTAAACCTAATTATGTTATCATTGATGAAACTGATGCGAATCTCTTAATGAAAATAATTTATAATAACATAGAAATTCAAACTGATGATATTTCTTTTCCATCTCCCAAAACCGCTAAAAAAATTCTTTCCTATTCTATAAATTGTGATAAAACTATCAGCGATACGATAAAATGGAAATATAAACAATACGACGATACAAGAATTACCTCAAAACTCAAGGAAATCTATAAAATTTATAAAACTAAAAAAGCAAGAGACAATCTAGTTGATTTTGATGACCTTTTGGTGTTTTGGAATAAATTATTAGACGAAAGATTTATAGCGCAGAGAATAGCTTCAAACTTTAAGCATATTTTGGTTGATGAATATCAAGATACTAATTTTATACAAGATGAGATTATTCGGAAATTATCAAAACATACTCTAGAGCGTAATATCCTTGCTGTAGGAGATGATGCTCAGAGTATTTATGGATTTAGAGGCGCTAATTTTCACAATATTATGAAATTTTCAAAACGGTTTGAAAATTGTCGAATTCATAAATTAACCCAAAATTATCGCAGTGTCCCAGAGATTTTAGATTTGGCAAATGACTCAATAAGCCACAATAAATCTCAATTTAAAAAAGAAATGGAGACTACACGACAAAAGGGTGTGAAGCCTGTTCACATCATATTAGAAAACGAAGAAAAACAAGCAATATTTATAGTGAATAAACTGAATGAGTTGCAGATGGATGGATGTAAATTAAGCGATATTGCAGTTTTATATCGTGCAGGTTTTCATTCGCTAAGAATAGAATTAGAACTCCAAAATCGAAACATACCGTATGTTGTTCACTCCGGAGTATCATTTTTTGAACGAGTTCATGTTAAAGATCTAATAGCGCATCTTAGAATTATTCAAAATCCATATGACGAAATATCTTGGTCAAGAATTTTTTCGCAATTTCAAGGGATAGGAAAAAAAACAGCTTCTAAGATTTATGATATTTTATCTAGTATGAGTAATCCATTAGAAAACATAATCTCAGGAAGTGATTTTCGTAATAAATTGAATAACATAAAAATTCCAAAAGTTACACGGCGAGAAATCGTTATATATTTAACAGAATTTCTTAAATCTATCAAAAATGATGAACCTAAAGAAATTATCATCAAATTAACTAATCAGTTAAGTAAGTTTTTAAAACTTAAATATTCCAACTGGCAAGATCGTGTTGAAGATCTAAAACAAATAGGTATATACTCACAGAATTATGATACAATACAGAGTTTTTTAGATATTTTAGCACTAAACAAATCAACTATTGATTCAAAATCAGTAGGTTTATCAAATATTATTAGCTCACCGCTTACACTCTCTACTATTCATAGAGCAAAAGGATTAGAATGGAATATTGTTTTCATTCCAATGTTATCTGAAAATTTATTCCCTTCGAATAGGGTAAAAAAAAATACAGAAGCTTTGGAAGAAGAACGGAGAGTTTTTTATGTAGGAATAACTAGAGCGAAAGAGAAACTATTTTTAATATCTCCTAAAAGAATTAAAAGCTTTAAAGGTCACAAAGATTTAAACTTGTCGCAATTCATTAGTGAATTAAATCCTGAAGTCTATAATCAAAGTAGCTACGATGATTACAATAACTCTCAAATGGAAACAGAACATAGTGGTTTTTCAAAAAGAAAATTAAAAAGGGATAAAGAATTGCCTTTATTTACCACTGCAGATACCTTATTAAAGGATTAAATTATATTTTTATAAACTCTAATTTGGAACATATATCATGAAGGCAGCTGTATTCATTGATGTGAACAAAATCGTTTACAGAGAGGATTATCCAAAGCCATCCCCCGGTCCAGATGATGTCATAGTTAAAACACATTATTGTGGAATTTGTGGTAGCGATATAACAAATTTTAAATTGAAAATGTATCAAGTGCCTTTAATTATGGGACATGAATTTACTGGAGAAGTAATAGAAATTGGCTCTAATATTACTGATATAAAACAAGGAGATAAAGTTTGCGGAATAAATGTTGCGTTAGATCTCGATCAAGGACAATTAGAGGGTATGGGTATTTTTATGGATGGAGGATTTGCCGAATTCGTGAAAGTTCCAAGAAAATTTTTATTCCAAATACCTAAATCTGTTTCGACTAAAGAAGCAGTAATGATTGAGTCATTTGCTAACGCTTGTCGGGCCATAAAATTATCGAATATTACTGGAAATCAAAATATAATTATAATCGGAGCGGGAAATATTGGATTATGTTTTTTAAGTTATTTATTAATTGAAAAAAAACCTAATTATCTCATCGTAATTGAACCAGAAGCTTTTTTAAGAG
The DNA here is from genome assembly GCA_013375475.1 of Promethearchaeota archaeon. Taxonomy (GTDB): domain Archaea; phylum Asgardarchaeota; class Lokiarchaeia; order Sigyniarchaeales; family SOKP01; genus SOKP01. The sequence continues at coordinate 2,794 of JABXKD010000003.1, read as the reverse complement.
AAAAGGCAATGGAATTTGGAGCAACAGAATCTTTTCCCCCAAATCCAGCAAAAATTAAAAAATTCATAAAAAGAAATGGAAAACCAACTTATATTTTTGATTGTGCTGGAAATCAGAAGTCAATCTTAATGGCAATTGATTTAATAAAAAAAGGAGGGGCTGTTATCCTAGAGGGTGTTTTTAAAGGTAAAGTTTCGTTTCCTATGTTTCTATTGAATTCTAAGGAAGTTAGTATTAAGGGTGTTTTAGGTCATGATCGTGAGGATATTCTTTGTGCTATAGATTTTTTTTCTCAAGGTAAAATAAACGCTGACAAGTATATATCCCAAATTATACCAATTCAAGATATCCAGAAAGCTTTTGAACGTTTTATTGATCCTGGAGAAAGAGAATTTATAAAACTCGTTGTCAAATTATAAGGTTTAGGTAAAAATTGTTCTATTTTGCTCATAAATTAGATGTAACGATCGCTTTAGCTATTTTATGAAATGCTTCCTCTACATTTTGGCCATTTTTGGCAGATGTAAAAATAGTTGCTTTTACATTGACAGTTTGAGCTAATTTTTCAATTTCAGGCTTTGAAATCATGGGTTTCAGATCCACCTTATTTAAAACTAAAATTTTTGGAATATCTCCACAAAATTTTTTAAGATCTGGATTCCAGAAATCTTTTAACTGCTCAAAGGTATTTTCTCTAGTAATATCTCCAACAATTAAAGCACCTTGAGCGCCCCTATAATATAAATGTCTCATTTTTACCCATTTTTCTTGGCCGGCAATATCCCAAATTTGAATTGAGACGTCGATATCTGAGTCTAAAATTAATTCCTTAACAAACAAGTTCGCACCTATCGAAACTCGATAATCACTAGTAAAACGACCGGATACAAATTTTTTTACTAAGGAAGTTTTACCTACTCCTGCTTCTCCAATTATAATAACTTTGATACGATAAACCATTAATATTCCAAAATTTATGTTCGATCTTTTATTTATTTAGAAATTAACATAATAAGAAGTTATAAATAGTTTATTAATTAAATCCTAAATTGTAAATCAATTATTATTCTTAGTAACTCAAAGAGGATGTTTAAATGAAGACAGGTATTGTATATGATTCCATTTATTTAGAGCACCGCATCGGTGTACATGTTGAATCTCACGAAAGACTTATTGGAATCATGAATTATATTGAGGATAAAAAAGTCTTGGATAATCCCAATTTCAAATTGATCGAATCCAGAAAAGCTACTACAGAACAAATTAAATATGTCCACGAAGAGAGCTTAATAAATGAGGTTAAAGACGCCAGTGAAGTGGCGAGAATGACCGGGCATATTCAAAATCTTGATATGGACACAGCAGTATCAGCTAAAACTTATGAAGCTTCATTATCCAGCGTTGGCGGTAATTTAAATGGAATTGATAGTATTTTGGAGGGTGAAGTTAATAATGTCTTTGCTTCAGTTCGACCCCCAGGGCATCATTCAAACTCTTATAAATGCGCAGGTTTTTGCATATTCAACAACATAGCAGTCGCTACCGAATATCTCTTAAGAGAAAAAAACTTTAAGAGAGTTGCAATAATAGATTGGGATTGTCATGCAGGAAATGGAACTTCTGATATCTTTTATAATGGTTCTGAAAATGGAGAAGTTCTCTTCTTTGATTCACACCAGGATGGAAGAACTCTATATCCTGGGACCGGATTTATTAACGATATTGGAAGGGAAGCTGGATTGGGAAGGATTATAAATTTTCCTATGCCCCCAAGAGCCGGTGACGATGTGAACATAATATTCTTTAATGAAATTATTGCTCCAGTTTGCGATGAATTTAAACCAGAATTCATACTGATTTCTGCAGGATTTGATACTCATTGGACTGATAGACTTACAAATATGGGATGGACATACCAAGGACCAGCAAACTACCTAAAAAAAATAAAAGAATTAGCCAAAAAATACGCTAAAGATAGAATTTTAATTACTTTAGAGGGTGGATATGAGATTGATAAACAAGCTATAGCAGTATATAATTGTCTTCAAGTCCTAAATAATAATAACCAGCTAATAGAAGAAAAATCTAAAGAATCCGATAAAGATGTTTTAAATTATGTCAATAACAAAGTAATCCCTAATTTGAAGGATACTCTGAAACCTTATTGGAATTGCTTCTAATTATTGAACTTTCAATCTAAACATTTCACACTTTTGTGCTATAGTTTATAAACAAAATTCACTATTAAAGTTACAAATAATGTAATTTTTAGGATTAAACATAAGAGAAGATAAAAATGTCGGATGAATATGAAAGAGATGACGAAGAAGAGTATAAACCTCGTGGTCCTCCCCCTAGTCAACCCCCAACTATGCCACCCCCGTCAATGCCTCCTCCCGCAATACCCCCGCCAACGATGACACCACCAACATCGCCTCCACCTCTTGTACCCTCATATGAAGCTCCAGTATATGAGTCCGCGCCTACAATCCCAAGCGGTCCTTCACAAGCAGACTACAACGCTGTAATCTCTCAAGTTCAAGAGAAGGACAGTGCGATAAGTCAAATGCAAAATCAAATTAACCAAGTGAATGCTGAATGTGCTAATTTAAATGCTCAAATTATGAGTAAAGACAACCAAATAAACCAATTAACCGGACAAATTCATAGTCTTCAAACAACAATAGAAGGATTTCAAGGTCAAATTACTCAATTAAACAATGAGAAAGCCCAATTACAAGCTCACATTCCTCAATTAGAGAGTCAACTTCAACAAGTTCAACAGCAAAGTATG
>JABXKD010000039.1 GCA_013375475.1 Promethearchaeota archaeon | reverse complement strand
CAGCTCGTTAATTGGCCCTAAAAACTCGTACTGTAATTCAGCCATAAACTCCTCAAAAATTGGATACTTGATTAATTTGAAAAGTTCTCTTACAGCAAATGGTCCTTCGTAGTTGGGTTCGTAAATAGCAGCGTACTTTGACTCGAGAATTTTTAAATCATTTTCATCAAAATTGAATCTTTCATTCCACTTATAAAGTTGATAATCACACAATCCTTTTATTTCCTCTTTCGCAGATACTATTAGTTCAATAACTTCTGAAGAAGTATCAATCTGCTTTATCCATTCCAATGATTCAAGCTCATAGTGATAGCACGCCTTTAAAATTTCGCAACCTAATAAAAACAAATCTTTTCCAAAGTCTTCTGCATAAGCCTTTACTGGATTTGATATAGACAGATATAATTCTTCTATAAGTTTAATCGCATCTCCAAGTCTTTTAAATAATCCTCGATGAACTAAAGGCCAAAACTTCTTTATAAGCCCGTTGTCAAATATTGAATGGATATAGGATATACTCATAGCCATCGCGATTACTCGTTTTAATTCAGTGGAATCGCAAAATTCAACAGTATCCACATTTGAATGCCAATTAGGATCATTATGACCAAACATGAGCGAGGGAATTCCAAAATAGGAATCTATAAAGACGACATGATCGCTACCTCCATCGTAGCTTCTAAGTCGATAAGACATTGGGGTTTTAGTTCCATTGACGGCAATTCCCTTGGGGTGATCCGCTATTTTTTTTACGAAGTCTGAAGTAATTTCGTTAATAATTGATGGCGTAGAACGAGGAGCAAGGTTGACTTCTAATGGCTCACCTAATTTTAATTGGTGTTCTCCAATCATATCTAAATTGATACACGTTAATACATTTCTGATCTTATCTTCGTGATATTTCATCCACGGGACTGTCCCATTAAACTCTGGAACCCATACAAATCTTATAGTTCGTTTTGGGGATTCTAAAATTTCTTTATCTATCATGTATTTATAAGCTCGCGCTAGCTCAAGTAGACCCGCAGCACCGCTAGCATTATCATTTGCACATGAGAGGGGATGACACAGATGAGCAATAATAATTATTTCTTGATCGGAGAATTCCGTTCCTTTAATAGGAACTGTTAGGACTTCTAGGTTACCTTCCATAAATTCTGCCCTAATGGTAGCTTTTACTTTCACTGGTCCCTTTTTTAACAAATCCTTCAAATGCATTGCTTGATTATAAGAAATACTATAACCAAATTTAGCGTTATTCATTCTTTCCTTTGTAGTAAAAAATCCATTATAAATCCGACGATCGAGATTACCTCTCGCTCTGTTCAAATCAGGATAATATATAACTCCTATAGCTCCACTTTCTTCGATATATGATCGACACAAATAAATTGCCCCTGACATTAATACGATTTTACCATTTATATCGTCTCTGTCGTAATCTTCCTTTTTATCACCTACTCCAATATCTATTATTTCTGTGGTTACATCACATGATTTTGAATGAGTAATGATTGAAACGGGTATATCGTTGAAGTCACACAGTTTAGTTTTTTCGGGATCTACAACCCATAATTCTCCAGTTTCTATCTCCCATTGATACGATGCTTGATAAGCCCAACTGGTTGTTTCTCCATCAGCGGGAGATTTAAAATGCTCTATGTCGTCATACCCTAAATTCATCAATTCTTTCTTAATTATCTCAAGACTATCGTGATACCCGTTTGAAGCTTGAACTCGGTTATATTGGGAAATTTTAGCTACCCAATCCCACGCTTTTTGCCCGTTTACTACACTTAAAATATCGTTAAGGAATTTTTCAATGTCCATACTTCATCTTTCACCTGTTTTTGAATAAAAATAGATTTAATATCAATAATGTCTTTTTTCAAATAAATTTGATACAAAATTAACACACAGAAAAATGAAACCCCCAGTATGTTGTATTTGTGATAAAAGGTTAGATTATCCTGATGATGGAGGATTAATATATTTTAAAAAAAGACCTTCAGACAAAAAATGGGATAAAATAATGGAAGAAAATGGAATGGTTGGACATCCTCCTTATGCAGAATGGTTTTGTGGAGACCATTATGAAAAAGCGAGTGATTTAAAGAATCTACCTATTGATAAAGCCTTAAAAATGATTATAGAACCAAGTATTGGTTAAGTATTCAGAAAAGATTATAAGTCTTTAAGTATAAATATTTATATAAATATTTATATTAATGGTGAGAGATATGACTTCAAAAATGATTTCAATTAGGGATGATATATATAAAAACCTGAAGAAATTAAAAAATCCGAATGAAAGTTTTTCAGAATTATTAGAAAGGTTGATTGAAAATCAAAGGAAGGATCCATTAAAACATTTTGGAATCGCAAATAATCTTTCGGATGAGGATTTAGATGATTTTGAAACATCTGTTAAGGAAGGAAAAAAGAAAGATGCTATTATTTCATCTTCAAAATTCTCAGAAATCTGGGGAGACTAAATATGATAATCGTGGATACTACTGTAGTTATTGATATTTGGCGTGGGAGATCTAAAGTAAAATCCGTTTTAAAGCCTTATTCTGACCAATCTATTTTTATTTCTGCTATAACTATAGCCGAGATTTATGATGGATTAGGATATACAAAAGAAAAAAAAAGTGAGAAAATTTATACTCAAATCAAAAACCAAATGGAAAAAATTCTTTCTGAATTTCATATAATTCCTCTAAATTTTCAAATACTCCAAGAATCAGGAAAATTGAAAGGTTATTTAAGAGCAAAGGGGATTACACTTGACTTAGCAGATTGTATAATTGGTACAACCGCAAAACTAATGAACAGCGAAAAACTTATAACGAGAAATATTCGTCACTTCCAAGATTTTGGCTTATCAATAGAATCCTATGAAATTTAACCCGTTTTTTTTATAAGAGTTCTAAAAGTATTAAAAATTTTAGAATCTTAAATCTGAGATAATATCTGCCTGTAAATTATTTAGCACATCTTCAATCTATTTAATTATAAATAAGTTATTCTATTAGATGTGAAATTATATCCGCAGCTTCATTATTTAGAGTAGCTTGAGCTGATCTTGGACTTCCTCCTCCTTTACCCCCATACTTCTTGATTAACTCATCAATAATTTCGTTTGCTTTGAAAATGTCATTATTAGAAAGTAAGTGTACTTTATTATTGCCGGATTTCATTATTAGAAGATATTTGGGGGGGAAATTTTTAAAAGCTTTTGATAATAACTTATAATCTACTTCAAAATTTAAAACGCCGATATTAATTCCCTTTAAAGTGGAAGTAGGAGTGTGAGCAAGTAGTTCCAGCGTTTTTAATATCAAATTTTCATGATCTTCTTTAAGTTTAACGAACTGAGCCTTAAGAGTTTTATACAGGTTCGTAATAGAAATATTTAATGAGCCAGCTAGATCAACAGCATTAAGATTTTGTATAGAAAGCATTTCAATGGCTTTATTTCCCACATAATATTTAAATTCCTTTCCCTTTTTGATCTCATAAAAGTATATAGGCCCAATCTCTGATGAATTGCCAATATGGGTCCCACCGCAGCAGTTTATATCATAATCTTCTATTTTAATTATTCTAAGGTTGGTATCGGCAGTTACTCCGCCTCTTATTTTGACATTTAAATCTTTAATTTCATTTTGAGGGACAAATTTACTGCGAAATGGAAGATTCTGTGTGGTACATATGTTAAAAAATTGGATTACGACATTTTTCAAATCAGTTTCACTTACGCTTTTATTTACGTGGAGGGAAACTTCTTCAAAAGATATATTTGCCCGAATGGTATCAATATCTAATAAATTCTTAAAGACTGCAGATAAGACATGCTGAGAAGAATGAGCTCGCATAATACCATAACGATATTCCCAATCTATCTCTCCTTCAATACTATCACCCTTTTTCAATTTCTCAACAGAAGGCTCCGAAATGTGGTGAACAATTAGTTCCCCTTTCTTTAAAACATGATCGATGCTAAATATATTACCTTTATTAATAATAACACCTTTATCGCTAGTTTGATTCCCACCTTCAGGATAAAAAAGAGTTTTATCTAATATTATTCCATCTTCATCAATATCGATTATTTTTGCTTCAAAACGGGTGTCATAAGGGTTGTCCCAATACAATTTTTCTGTCATAATAAATAAGTTCGTGAAACGCTTCTTTTACGATCTATTTAACATACCACAATAATATGGTAATGCATATTGAAATATTACATTTGAATAATTCTAAAAAAGAAATATATTTCTAATTAAAACTATTGAGAATCAATTATACTCAAATCTAAATTTAATGTATATTCCCTTAATTCTTCATCAAAAAAGGATTCAGCTTCCTGAATAACAGTAGATATTAGTTTTTCATCAATTTTCAATAAATTCTTTCTTGGTAAAGTAAACCAATTATGAATTCCGAGTACATAAACATTCCATAAACCCTTTTCATCCTTAACGGAGCGATTTTTCGTCTCTTGGCATAGTAACATCCAGAATAGTATCAATTTATGTGATATTTTTACATCTTCATTAAATGAAGATCGATGAAAAGATCCAAAAGCCAATATCATCAGAAAAGCAAGACCGTACTTAATTTGAATTTTACACGATTGTTTTAATAGGCTCTCCTTTAGTTGTTCCCATTCCATTCTAGTAAAATTGAATTGTTCGTAGGGAATTGACTCTAAACTAGATTTTATTACATTAAAATAAAAATTTTCTGTTAGATACGATTTTGTTCCTACAAATTGAAAGATTCTTAAAGCTCCAGCTATCCTCCAGTCGATCCACTCCTGAGAATAGAGGAGCGCCTTTTGAATCGCTTTTTCTTCATTAGGTAACAATCTAAATATGTCTTTGAGATTTTGATTAATTTTTTCATAATACACGGGATAATGATCAAAGATCCTCGAATAAGAATACCCCAATATATCTATATAAGTGAAAATTTCAAGTAAATCAATGAATAAACTTAAATATTTATGATCAGAGAGTAGTTGAGCTAAAATTGGATCCCTTATTAACGAGTAACTTCCATAATACGTCGATTCTCCCGTATAAATGGTTGCAAAGAGAACGTGGTATTGTATGACCTTCTCGATTAACATTCTATCATTTTCTAATAAATTGAAAGGTGAAAGGAGGTTTCGTGTGGATATCAAAATAAAGCTTTGATGAGGGTGATCTCTCTTGCGTATAAACTTTCCAATATCGTGATAACTTAGAATTAAAGGGAATATTAAACTATTATATTGTTGAACTTTCTCTAGTTTCTTAAGAATCTTCGATAATGTCTGACTCGAAAAACCTTCATAAGTAAAAGAATCACTTAAGATATTTAGAAAAATTTTGATAGATCTAAAAATATGTTTTATTGTTCTTGTAAACTCTTGTTTATCTCTGGTTATTCCCAGTTCAAATACTTCAGAAAGGTTGGGAAATGATTTGAGAAAATCGGTATAAATTTGTGTCTTTTCAATCTCATTTGAAGATTCTATACCGCTTAGAGAGGCATCTGCAAATATTTGTTGAAGTTGGTTAATAATCACTTTAATTGAAAAAATAATCAGTTAGTAATTAAAATTGGCAGTTTTACTAATTGCCCCAATATTAATACTTTCTTGGAGGTTTTTGCCTTTCATCCTTTATTTTCCCTTTTAACAAAGGATCGTCAGTTTTTTTCATCCAATTAAATAATTTTTGTCTTAATTCGAGCAAAACTTCATTATAAGCAGGATTATATGCAAGGTTGTTATATTCGAGTGGATCTTCTTTTAAATCATAAAATTCTTCTTTTTTTCTATTCATTTTTATTTTATCCTTTAGAATTTGACCAGAAAGACTCCTCTCAATAAGGATCGGCATTTGATATAGAGATTCGTTAGGCTCAAAATTATGAATATATTTATATTCTTTAGTTCTGACGCTCCTCATAGGATCATATATATCGTGATAATTTTTTTCTGTAAAAATTTCTCTCCTAAAAGGAAGATTAGTATCTTTTAGAACAGGTAGAAAGCTTTTCCCCTCTATGTTTTCTGGAATTTCTGCTCCAATAAATTCTAATAATGTTGGTAAAAGATCAATATTACTTATCATTTGCTCAAAGACTTTTCCGCCATTAAAGAAAATGTTATTAGGACAGTTCATTATGAGAAGAGTCTTTATGCCCGGATCATATAGCGTACATTTAGCTCTTGGGAAAGGGCTACCATGATCAGTTGTGTAAATGAAAAGGTTATTCTCTCTTAAACCAGTATTGTCTAAAAATTCAAGAATTTTTCCTATAGTTTCGTCTACAGGGTTAATAATTCCATAAAATAAACCTAAATCTTCTCGGACTTTATCAGATTCAGGTAGAAAAGGAGGAACTATAACCGTTTTTGGATCCACTGGTTCACTCCATATGTGAAAAGGGCGGTGTATCTCAATTACGCCTAAATTCGCGAAAAAAGGCTTTTCATCGTCTTGATGTGCTTCAAAGAATTTTTTATATTCATTTAACATTATTTTAGTATCGTATTTATAGTCCTTCATCCTTTTACTAACAGTATCGTATCCTAATGTTTTGACATCAACGCTCTCGTGTTGTAAACCAAGTAAATGGGTTGTATACCCGCTTTCCTTAAGATACATAGGCATCGTTTTATTGTGAGGAGGTAAAGTCCACCCCCGATTAACGAGCCCTATTAAACCATTTTGATGAGGATATAACGATGTTTGAATACTTCCTCGACTTGGGCTACATTGAGGAGCTGTACAAAAGTAATTCGTAAATCGTATCCCATCTTTGGCTAGCTTGTCCAGGTTAGGTGTATGTAATGAATTTGGCGTTTGAGGTGTATCGTAACAGCCTAAAAATTGCCCTTGATCGTGAGTTATAAACAGTATTATGTTAGGTTTCTTCAACTTATTTCATATTATTAGTGTTTGTGGAATTAAATTAATCTTTCTTTCAGTAACACTTATATTATTTTTGGTAATTAATAAACTCAATAATTAGTATTATTAAAAGGGTTAGAACTTAATGTCTGAGATAAATTCAAGCTGCTTCGTGATCATGCCATTTTCGAAGAGTAGTGAGGAACATACTGAAGGATACTGGACAAGGCATTTCGAAGAGCTTTTGAAGCCAACCATAAAAGAAATAGGGGTGGAGACCTACCGTGTGGAGGCGATGCGTGAGGACATTTTAAAAAAAATTATACAATCGCTAGTTACTTCACCGATAGTGTTAGCAGACCTCACAGATCACAACCCGAATGTGTTTTGGGAGCTCGGTGTAAGGCAGAGTTTCAAACATAATACAATTACGATTGCGGAGGAAGGCACAAAATTGCCTTTTGATGTGAGTCCAAAAGCCACTATATTTTAAGACCTTCATAATGAAGAGAAAATCACTCAATTTAAGAATAATTTGAAAAAAGCGATAGAAGATTGCCTAACAAATCCAGAAAAATCTGATAGCCACGTATTAGAATCTATTACAGGAAGAGGTTCACTGTATGAAATAATGAGGATGGATGACGCACGAAGGCGTATTGAAGCGTTAATAGTGGAAGCCCAAACAAATCAAAAAAATCATCAAATTCGAAAAAAAATTGTAGATGAATTGATAGATATCTCTATTATTCCTTTTCCAGTGAGTTTTGGTATTTGGAGAACAAAGTGCTTGGATTTTCTCTTAGTGAATCGATATCTTGATGAGGACGAACGATTTTATAAAAGAGCTGAAGGTACCTTACGATTCCTTGAAAATTTGCGATTACACAGTCCTTGGCTCAGTATTATGAACGAAAAAGATAAGAAATCAGCTCTAGAATATTATAAAGGAACAATAGGTAAATTTATAACTAGAGCATTGCAAATATGGTTAGATTTGTTAAATGAAATATATCAAAAGATTACAAAAAGAATGCAAACAATGATTAGTGAAACGGGATTCAAGACTTTAAGAGAACTCAGATCTTCTTACGATCTGGATAAAGCCTATGGAGGTTTTATCGACTTTTAGAGGTCAAAATTACTTCAAATTATTCTTTTTGGATAAATTTTCAATACAATTATTGTTTGAGAAAGAATCTTATATTACATTCTATACAATCAATAAAAACTATAAACTATAAAAAGATGGTAATCTAATATTTAAAAATACACACATAATTTATTAAAAAAAATTGGTAAGAAATATGGTACAAGACGAATTAGATATTAAACATAGTAAAATTGGAATGGTTTCATATGGTTGCAACTCATTTTCTAGAGAGCTTCTTAGAATTGCCTTTACGACTTTTGGATTCTTTTTTTACGAGTCCGAGCTCGGTTTAAATGTTTGGTTGATATTTCTTGCATATACTATTTTTGCAATTTACAATATGTTTAACGATCCATTTGTAGGATATGTAACGAATAGAGTTTTTAGGTTTACTAAGAAATATGGCCGAAGATTTCCTTGGATTTTAGTGGGGGGGCTACCATGGGGTTTTACTTACATGCTTATATTTACGCCACCAACATATGATGCCATAGGAGGTGAGTGGATTTTGTTTGCTTGGCTTCTCTTTACTACATGTTTGTTTGATACATTTCACTCAATCTTCTTTGTTAACTTTCAGTCGTTATTCGTTGATAAATTTCGATCAGTTCAGGAGCGTAGAACCGCCAGCGGTATCTATATTATGATAGGCGTAATAGGTGTTGCTCTAGGCTCTATTTTACCGCCTATGTTATTTGAATATTCAACAGAAACAACCACAAACTTCCCTTCTTTTGCTTTTCAAGGTCTAATAGTAGCTATTATTACATTTATAGGTTTTGCTGTAGCCATACCAGGTTCACGCGAAGATCAGGTCACAATTGATCTTTATTTGGCTTCTCAAACGGGAGAACGAGAAAAAACTCCATTTTTCAAAAGCCTGTGGACTGCATTAAAACAGACGCCGTTTATCGCATTCATGATATTTTATCTTCTTTATCAGTCTCTTGTAGAAACGATGCAGGCTTCAGTTCAATACACTGTAAAATACTCTCTGAAAATGCCTCCTACAGCCTCTACGCTTATTTTTGGTGCGTTTCTTATAGGAGTATTAGTTTCCACACCCTTGTGGACCCTGTACTCGAGGAAAGTCAAAAATAATAAAAAAGTAATGTTAATTTCTGGTTTACTTCTGGCTGCTTTTACAATACCAATAACATTTTATAGAATTTATTTATTAATAGTTTTTGAAATGTTCTTATGGGGATTAGCTATGGGAGGTTTTTGGACAATGATTTTCCCAGTATCGGCAGATGTAATTGATAACGCAGTAGTGACAACAAAGAAGCGCGAAGAGGGAGTGTATACGGGTTTTCAACAATTTTTCGGTAGAGTAGGTATTATCATCCAAGCTCTCACATTCGCAATAGTTCATGAGCTTACAGGTTTCGACGAAGCTTTAGGACCGTTGAACCAACCAGAATCGGCAATTTGGGGTATACATCTTCATCAAGCACTTATTCCTGCAATTTTTGTTATCATAGGTGCTCTTGTCTTTTGGAAGTGGTACAAGTTAACTCCAGAAAAAGTGCGAGAAAATCAGGAAAAAATCAAAGAAATGGGTATATAGTAGCTTTTTCCCATCTATAACTTTTTTTTATTCTATTATTTTTACAGCTTTAGTACAAAGCTGAAAATTTTTTATCAACTATCTCAACAAATTTAAGAGAAACATCGAGAAAATCGTTTAAAACCTTTTTATCTATATTTTCCGGAGCGTCATTAACAGAATGCCAGTTAACTGCTCTGTTTTTTATGTGTTCCATCCCCATTAAAGCTGCTGCTTTGAATCCTTCGTGAATATATCGGCAAGCGTCACACGCTCCAATTTTAAGGCTTCCAGTCCGAATGTTTAGAGAGTCAGGATTTTCAGTTTTTACTTCTGCATGGGCTTGTAATAGCAGGTTATTGATTTCCGCATCATAAACTGCTTGGTGCATGTCTTTTTCAATTATACACATATCTTCTGCGGCTCCACAACATTCTAGCACCACGGTATAAGAACGATCAAGAATTCCCTTTTTCCCGTATTCTTCAACGAAGGCTTTAGCACCTTTATCACCTACTTCTTCGCTTCCTTGCGAACCAATCCATACTTCAACATTCTTCGGTCTATTATCGCTAAGATGTTTCCCTATTGCGACAGCAACTGCAGAGGCAGATAAGTTATCATTTGCGCCTAACACAACGTTTTTTCCCAAGAATCCCTTTAACAATAAGATGAAAAGCGGATAGATCAAAACAAGCGGAATAAAATAAATTAGATCAATAACCGTTATAGAAACTATTCCTAAATTTACTATTACAATAGAAGCTCCCGAAACGATTTGAGCGATAAATTTCCATAGCGAAAAAATAATTGTGTGAAACAAAAAGTAAAACCCTGTTATTCCTATAATCCGACGAGTAAGGGGTTTAAAACTAGCAATATTCATTTCTTTTGCACTATCTGAGTGACCTTCAAATATGATACGGAATTTAACTTCCTCTGTAGGTTTTATTATCCCAAACACGTTAGTAGATTTTTTAGTTTTAAAAAGAAATCCAATCCACTCTTTCATGAGAAATAGCTCGCTATAAAGCACGATAATGCCTAGCATTACTAGAATTGCTGATAATATCGGTAAAGGAAACATTAATAGCATAAATAGAGGAGAAATACCTCCTAAGATTCCCGCTACCTTGATAAAGCCTTGAGGATACAAGGCAGGTCGAGTTTCGAACTCATCAATAAATGTTTCGTCGCAAAAATTATCTAATTTTTGTTTTATCCAAATATTTGCGTTCTTTTCAGCTTCACTACACGAGTATCTTGGTCCAAACTTTTTACAAATTGTATCAATGAAATTGTACATATAATTAGAATAGGATTCATCTGTTTTCATTGGCTTATCTCAACTTTTAATTAGTTAATTTAATTAAAATAATGAATTTAGCATAGATTTTATTTATATCACATTTTTTTGATTGAATGGAAAAATTAAAACAGAGATCTTTATTATTAATTAATATGGATGATATTAAAAATTTTGTTGACGATTTAGGGATTGCTGCGTTTGAGGCAAGCGTAAAGATTGCTGGAGTTGCGATTTTGTCTGATTCAGGGAATATAATCTTCCAGACAGACAATTGGGATTTAAGTAATGAATCTAACAACATATTAAATATAGTTAAAGGAAGTAAATCAATTGATTTAAATGGGGCTACATTTTCGGTAATTAAAACTACTTCTGAGGGAATAATTGCAACCAACGAGAGTGGAATGGGACACATAATATTTGCTCCTTTTCAAGGGGGTGTGCTTGTATCATACGCTATGGCTCAAGCAGATACTTCAATAGCCCTAAGTTTTCTCAAAAGTTATGCGATGAGACTGAGTGGTAAGATTTAGTCGAGATTTATTATTTCTTTTTTTTATTAATTCATTTAACAATTTAGTGCTTTAATTCATCTGTTAATAAAAAGAAAACGCAGTTTTTTATTAGTAAATGCCCTAATTTTATTTAAACAGAATCTAATTAAAAAAAGAAGTCAATAAAGGTGTCAATATGTTAAAAATGAGTCGACTTTTAAAAAAGAAAACTGCTTACATTATCATTGGATTGAGTATAGTATGCCTAATATTAGGACCTTTTTTTGGATTTTTACTCGATAAAATGACGATTTACGAAAGGAAACCTGAAATTATACAAGAAGATAGCAGCTCAGGTTTAACTAAAGCATTCGCTCAATCAATAACATTAAGCAAAGATCAAAAATTAATAGTAGAAATCTCTGAATTTTATCCCAATGCATCCGTCACAATTAAAATCATAGCTAAAAGTGTGTACGACCGAGCTCATAGTCTGAATAGCACTCCAAGTGGAATTACAGGTTTACAATTTGTATATTCTGAATTTGGTTGGGGATCATCGCCAGCAGGAAGTACAACAGGAACGAGTTCATTAACTTTACCTAGTAGTGGTATCTATTTCTATTTAGAATTTATGGGGGATAGAGTAGGTGATTCGTTGATATCTTGGCCAGGTGATTATTATGTTATCGTTTATGGCTCAAATTCGGGTCCATCTTCTGTTACAGCTGTTCCTTTCGACATCACTATAAAAGTAGATGGTCCAGGAGAAATGTTAAATAATCTTCTCATACTGGTAGGAGCACTCATACTCATAGTTTATGTTATGGCAGCGTTAGTATCAGTTTTAAAAGCAAATTATTTGAGGGGATAAAATATGGGGACAGAAGAGAGAAAAGTAAGCTTGTATGATATGTTACCAATGATGGATAAGCAGAGAGCTACTAAATTCTTAATATACGGATTATTAGTAGCTATAATCTTCGGTACTATACTTATGATCAGTAAATCAATCGCAGATAACGCTTATACTTGGCTGCTTCTAGAAACTCAGCAAAACGAGATGAATTACATGCAAGGATTATACGGGTATAACGATTACATTGTAAAACTTGAGAGAGCAAATCTTATTTATTATTGGATGGAATACCAAGTGGTTATCGTAGGGAACATCGCGCGGATTGGTGTCAATGTTGGCATGTTCTTTATAGCTATAGCGTTCTTGAGTTTTGCTTTAAACGATAAATTTGATGAAAAAGCTAGGCGTATCTACCTTATACTCGCAGGACTTATCTTGTTCGTTATAATTTTTACAGCATTCTTCTCGCAAATATCGGTTCAAGTATCTTAAATCTAATAACTTTCTTTTTTTTTTATTTTTTAATATAATAGAATTTAATACAGAATCCTTTTTCTATAGTTTAATCGTGATAAATTGAATTATCGAATCATTATGAAAACAGATCAGAAAAAGACTTCAAGACTAGTTGAAGTAATTATCTTTATACTTTTTGCGTTAGGGCCTCTTACTGGAAATGTTATATTAGTATTGTTTGGTGTTCTTTCCTTAGAATTTTCAGTAGTACCCGGATCTATATTGATAGCTATTCCATCATTTATGTTTCCATTTGCTATAGTTCAACTATTCTCTGGCGCCATCTCAGATATTAAAGGACGATTTCCTGTAATTCTTTTAGGTTTATTTATCTTTGGAATAGGAATGATCGTAGCATCTTTATCCTTCTCATTGATGGCCTTTATTATTGCGAATGTTTTAGCGGGCATTGGTTTCGGATTCGTCAATCCTGTTTTAATAGCATTGCTTACAGATATTGTTGCAGGACCTAAGATTTCCAAGAAAATAGGTTTATTAGGTGCGGTTGCTAATTTAGGAGTCGGTTTTGGACCATTAATTGCGGGTCAAATAATTAACCTAAGTTGGCGATATTTATACGTAATATTTTTGAGTATTACGGTGTTAGGAATCCTAATAGTTCTTAAATTAAGAAAAAGTCATTCAATCACTAAAAGCGATGATGGGATTCGAACATTTTTTTCTAATATAGGTCAAGAAATTCGTCATTTACCAGTTATCTTATTGGTTATATCAGCCTTTTTACTTTCACATATTTCTATTGCAACTATAATCTGGACCTCGCGATCCTTTACACATGTAATCGCTGAAGCGATTGCAGGAATAATTATTGCTATATTTGGAGTAATGGGTTTTATAGGGGGTATCCTAACGGGATTCATGATTAAGAAAAAAGGAGTAAAGCTTACTTTGCTGATTGGATTGATAACTTTGTTTATCGCTAACATCATTTTAGTATTTTTCGGTAATAATAGTGTAGAAGCGATTGTGTTCACATCTTTAGGACTTGTTTTTATGGGTTTTGCCGGAGGAATATTGATAACACTAATTATGTTCTTTAGCCAGACTTTATCAGTAGAAAGACGCGGTGCTCTCGCGGGTTTAACAACGGCTTTTCAATTTATCGGAATTGCTTTCGTTCCTACAACATTTGAACCTTTTTATAATTTTGGAGGAATCCCTTTAGTTTATCTGATAATTCTAATAGTTTCAGTATTATTCCTAATTATTATATTAATGTTATATAAATTTGCAAAAATTAAAATTGAATAGAAACTCAATAATCAAGAAATTGGAAGTAATAATAAGAAAGACTATCTAGTTTTTAAGAGGGCCTAACTCTTTTATTTGGTTAGTAAATTCAGTGATTACCTCAGCGAAACGCTTACCTTCAGAAGCTGAAACCCACTCTAATCTAACGCGTTTTTCGTTTATACCCAATTGTTTAATTATAATTTTATGCATTTTTTCGAATCGATCCCTCGTGTATTCATTACCCGAAATATAGTGACAATCACCAATATGACAACCACTAATAAGAACTCCATCTGCGCCATCTTTAATAGCTTTTAAAATAAAGGATGGATCAACTCTCCCCGAACACATAACGCGAATAACTCTAATATTTGGAGGGTATTGAAATCTTGAAACTCCTGCTAAGTCTGCACCTGCATAGCTACACCAGTTACAACAGAAAACTAAGATGTTAGGCTCAAAGTCTTTGACTTTCTTGGGTTTTGTTTTAGACTTAGACATAACTAAGTACTCCCTCCATTTGTTATTTTTTCTAGAAGATATGAATCGATCATTGCGCCAATTTGATCAAAATCGTAGTGCTTAACGGATATTGCGCCCACAGGGCATGTAGCTGCGCATGTACCGCATCCTTTACATAAAGCTGAGTTTATTGACGACTTTTTTATTATTATTGATACATCCTCAAAATCTTTTGTAGTTTCTATTAGTTCAATCGCTTTATAAGGACAAACTTCCTCACAATCTCCGCAACCTATACATTTGCTCTGAGTAACTTCCGCGACTAACCCTGAAGTTGTTATTTCTCCAGCGCTTAGAAATCTACTTGCTCGACCAGCAGCCCCACTTGCTTGTGATATAGAGTCTTGAATATTTTTGGGCCATTGGGCAACACCGCAAAGGAAAATACCATCCGTAGCAAAATCTAATGGCCTTAGTTTAACATGAGCTTCTAAAAAGAATCCGGATCTATCTAAAGGAACTTTGAGCATCATTGCTAAATCTTTCATATTGTCGGCAGGAACCATTGGTGTCGCTAACACGATTAAATCGGTTTCGAAAACGAGTTTATCTTGTAAATTAGTATCGAATACTTCTACTTTATATTTTTCAGGCGATTTACTTACTTTAGTCACTTTTGGAATACGATCTAAATCATATCGCATAAACATTGCGTCTTTTCTTCGATTTCGGTAATATTCTTCGAATTCTTTTTTAGCCATTTGAAAATCTCGGTATAATACGACAATCTCGAGGTTTGGATTTAATTCTTTAAGGATATTAATATTTTTTATCGAGGTTCCGCAACACACATTTGAACAATAAGTAATACCTTCCTTCTGTCTTGCACCAGCACATAAAACGAAAGTAACACGTTTTAATTTATCAAGCCACGATTTATCAGCTTCTTGTAACTTCTGCTCGACCTCGAGTTGCGTCATAACTTGTTGATTTTTACCGTCGTATTGAAACAATCCATTTGGCTTTAATTCTTGCCCTCCTGTAGCAACGATTATTGCTCCAGTTTTTAGATCTGTTACCTTATCCTTAGAGTCAGTAATTAAGACCTCATAATTTCCTATATACCCTTTAACATCTTTAATAGTTGTCTCAAGGTGAACTTCAATATTATTATTTCCTTCAACTTTATCAATAATACTTTTCAGAAAGATTGAAGCATCTTCTTGAATGGGATATAAAATATTAAGATTGGTTAAGTTTCCCCCTAATTTCGTTTCTTTCTCAATAATGTACGTTTTAAACCCTTGATTAGCTAACTCTAAAGCAGCGGTCATTCCTGAAGTACCTCCACCTATCACTAAAGCGGTTGGTATAACTGCAATCTTCTCCTCCTTTTGGGGTTTGATTAATTTGGATTTTGATACTGCCATCCTTATTAAATCCATTGATTTAGCGGTAGCTGCCTCTTTTTCAGTCATGTGAACCCAGGAACATTGATCTCTAATGTTTACCATCTCAAACAAGTATTTATTCATTCCGGCTTCTTGACAAGTTTCCTGGAATAAAGATTCGTGAGTTCTTGGAGTACATGAAGCTACGATAAATCTGTTAAGATTATGCTCTTTAATTTTTTCTTTAATTAGTTCTTGAGAATCAGAACTGCATGAATATAAGTTATCCTCACACCAAACTACATTTGGTAACGATTTTATATAATCTCTGACTTTTGGAACATCGACGTACTTACCAATATTAATCCCGCAATGACATACAAGCACTCCTATCCTGGGCTCATCTGTAGTACTTACTTCTTTCTCAGCTACTTCAAATACTTTTTCTTTAACTTTAGTAAATTTCACAGGATTAAGTAAAGTAGCTACTTGAGCCGCAACACCACTTGCGTCAGCCACCGTTTCCGGAATATCCATTGGTCCTTGGCAAAAACCACATAAGAAAATCCCTTCTCTTGATGATAAGGATTTTTTGAAATAAGATTTTTCTTTGAAGAAATCGTATTTATCAAGCTCTATATCTAGAATTTTAGCTAAATCTCCTATCCCTTTTTTAGGAACTAATGGGGTTGCCAAAACAACTAAGTTGGCTCGAAAATCGCTGAAAGTTCCTGTTTTCAAGTCTTCGTAGTGAATAATCAAATCGTTCGTTTCTGGATCTTCTTCGATAGTGCTTATTTTTGTTTGGAAATATTTTATACCATATTCGTCTTGAGCTCTTTGAGTAAACTCATAAAAGTTTTTACCGTAGGCTCGGATATCGTGTCTAAATACGAAACATTTGGCGTTTTCTGAATGTTCGGCGGTTATTATTGCTTCTTTTGCGGTATACATACAACAAACGCTTGAACAATAAGGTACATTTTCGTGTAAATCTCTGGATCCTGCACATTGAATAAAGGCTATTTTTTCAGGTTCTTCTTCGTCGCTAAGCCTTAGAACATGGCCTCCAAAAGGACCCGACGCACATAAAATTCTTTCATACTCTAACGCGCTTACTACGTTTTGGAATCGATATCCCCATCGTGGAGATAAATCCTCTGCTGGCATATCAAAACCAGTGGACACTACTACCGCACCGACTTTGATGTTGATTTCTTGTTCTTTTTGCTCATAATTGATTGCTTTTGCCTCGCATACTTTTTCACAGACGCCACAGACGCCTTTAGTTAACATTAAACACAATTCGGGGTCTATTAAATAAATAGGAGGGACCGCTTGAGGAAAAGGAATATAGACTGATTTCCTTTTTCCAAGATTCATGTCAAATATGTTAGGTACTTGGATTTTTGGGCATTTAGCAGCGCAGTCACCGCATCCCTTACATTTATCCTCGTCGATATAACGAGGTTTCTTTAATACGGTTACATCAAAATTTCCGGCTTCTCCTGAAATTGCCTTAACTTCGTGATAAGTCATTAGTTCGATGTTAGGATTTCTATAGACCTCAACCATCTTAGGTGCGAGGATACAAAGAGAACAATCATTAGTAGGAAAAGTTTTATCCAGTTGAGCCATCCTTCCACCTATTGAAGGAGATTTTTCCACGAGATAAACTTTAAATCCTAACTCGGTTAAATCGAGAGATGTTTGTATTCCAGCAATACCAGCCCCTATGACCAACACAGCTCCTTCCATTATTTTCCCCCCTCACTCTTCTTTTTAGGTTTTATTACTTTAATGTGATTTACTAAAAATTCTGAGAAATCGGATATTTCAACTGAAGCAATGTCCGCGTAATCATCTTGTAAGCATGAAAGGTGAATTTTACATTTCGGACAAGCAGTGAGCATTATTTCTCCCGCAGTTTTGGCTTCAAGCATTCTTTTATACCTTAGAGCTTTTGATTTCTCGTTACAATTCATCCAAGAATTTACACCGCAACACAAAGAGTTTGATTTGTTGTGCTCCATTTCTGTAAACTTATATCCTAATTTTTCAAACTCTTTAAATATTTCGCGTGATTTATCTGTAATCTTGTTATCTTCGGGTAAAAATCTGCTTAATCTACATGGATCGTGATAGGTAAACGATGTTTCCTCTTCTGATTCATTTTTTCCTACAATTTCAATTTTTCCTTCTTTCCAATTATCGTAAATATATTCAATGATATGTTTAACCTCAAATTTTTGGCCAAAATCTTCAAATAGTTTCGGATAATCGACCTTAAAGGTTCTGTAGCATTCTGCACACGCGGTTACAATAGTGGAGATTCCTGCTTTCTCGAACATATCAATATTTTTCTTAGCTAAATTAATAAATACTTCTAGTTTTCCTTGCCCCCAATAAACATCATGACCACAGCAGATTTCTTCTTTAAAAAGAACAATCGGTTCTTTTTCAACTTCGCTTAATATTTGTAAAGTGCTCGTCGCTATGGTATCTATCTTATCAAATTCGTAATTAAAATAAGGAATACACCCTACATAATATAACACATCACCTTTATCAGCAATGTTTATACCTTTCGGTACCCACTCAAGAGATCGATCGGGATTTATGTAGGGTTGACTCATAATTTCCGTGATCGAGGTGTAAACTCCTTTGTGTGCGATCAAATCATCAAAATCTTTATTCGTTGATTGTCGCATTTTATATCGAGCCATTCTTACTAGTTCTGCAAAATTGATGTTTTCTGGACAATCTTTTAAACATTGGTTGCAAGTTAAACAATCCCATAAGGTTTCGCTTTCCAATACTTTTTCTTCAAATCCTTCAAGAATGAGCTCTATAATCTTGCTAGGCGTGTAGGTTTGGACTTTACTTAATTGACAAACACCACTGCAACGACCGCATTGATAACATCTTCTTAAAATAGTTCTTAAATCGGGGTTATAAATTTTATCAAGATATTCTGATGTATCGTCTAAAACCTTGTCCTTTTTGATATCTTTTTTTGATTCTGTTATAATTTACGCCTCTCTATTCTAAATTCTTCATAAATTCTTCTTTTCTTTTTATTTTTGAATGTGAAAATTGGCTAATTAACTCAATCATGTCTCTCTTCTTATTTGAATCTAAATCTCTACATTTAATAATTCCAGCGTCGAGAACTTTTGAAAACAACTTTTTTCCTTTTTCTGTTCGTGTAATAACAGTAGTATATTTATCCGGCGAACCTAAACCCCCAAATGAAATATCCGCATAAATGTTTGTGAAATCATTGCAAGCGTTGCAAGCTGGACGCATATATTTCTTTAGATGATTAAATGGAATATGAACGGTTTTTTCCCCAATTTCATCATCTATTAATTTAAAAATAACGTCTTCTTTAATATTAATTTTTTTAATGTCAGAAAATTTGAATTTAAACTGCTTCTCAAACTTTTTAATTTTCGATTTTTCAAATAAGAAGTTTTCATAGCAAAACAAACCAAGACAAATTTCAATATTTTCGGATGGAGTAACCCCTAAATCTTGCATACACCGAATTGTATTAAATTGACAAGGAGTACCAACCACTGCTAATTTTTTAAACTTATAACGATTGAATAGTGGAATTGAATGAG
Organism: Promethearchaeota archaeon; assembly: GCA_013375475.1. Classification (GTDB taxonomy): domain Archaea; phylum Asgardarchaeota; class Lokiarchaeia; order Sigyniarchaeales; family SOKP01; genus SOKP01. Next base: position 13,326 of record JABXKD010000039.1, on the reverse strand, counting down.
TGTAAGAAGAAGATTTTTGAATCTCGTCTAACTGAGGAGAGATATCCAATTTTGCTCCCGAACTTTGTAATAAATCGCTTTTACTCTTCGCAAAAGATGCTTCCCTTGAGAATGGTGTGTAAGTTTTCGATACTATCGCCCCATCAATTAACCTTTTCTCTAACATAAAATTAAGTATCGAATTTACTACACCTCCATCAGTACCTTTTTCAAGAAAATCTTTATCTAAAGCTTGACAGGAATAAATTTTTTCGTAGTAACCTATTGGCATTGAATCAAAATTAGAAAACTTAAACATTTTATTTAGCTCACTGTCTAAGATATGAGTTTGAGGACAAATAATATAGCAAATTCCACACTCAAGACATTTATCTTTATGAATGTATTCGGGAGGAGTATAAGGGTCTTTAAAGCCAAGGACATCGTATTTAGCAGAGCTACAGAAACTTACACAACCCCCGCATTCTTGACAAATTCCTTTTTCATGAACTTCCTTTATTAGATCTTCAAAAGTTTTTATAGTCATAATACCGATAATATTCCATGCTAATTAACCTAGTAGGATTGATTTACAATTAGTTCTTTTGGAACCCGCTATTCTTTCCAGCAGCCCTTGACCGGGTTTTACATCTTTTAAACTCTCTGATGCTATTAACCCAGCTTTAATTATTTCGTTAAACAGTTTATCTCCCTCTTTACTTCTAGTTATTACCGAGGAAAATCCCGCTTGCGAACCTATTGAACCTACAGAAATATCCGCATAATCAGAAGTTAAATCTTCGCAGTAATGACAATTATCTCTGGCATAGGATTGGACTTCTTTCAGATCGACAGCTAATTCTTCTCCCGATTTTAAATTGATGATAAATTTCCCTTTGTCTATGTTCATTTTGGTTAGCTGGTCAATTTCTTTTTCAAATTTATCCTTTGTTAGTTTAATAATTTCAGAATACGGAAATGATTCCATACAGAATAAACCAATCTTATATTTAATATTATTGAAAAAGGGTAATCCACTCGGGTATAGAGCCCCTTTTTCTATTGCTTTCATCATGCATGGAACACCAACAAAAACTATTTTTTCGTACTTCATTGCATCACCAATAATAGTTAAAGATGGAGAGTTAGCATATTTAGTCCCAGCTGTTTTATAGAGGTCCTTAATATCATCAACGATTACGGGTTCTGGCCTCCAGATATCCTTAGAATGCTGCACTGCTACAATTGCGTCCACAAGTTTGTTCTTTAATAGATACTCTAATATGGATGTTACTATTCCCCCGTCTTGGCGGACCTTTTTTATCTCGTCTTTAGTTGTAGTAGCTGTATATGCGTTTACATAAGCACCTATTTTGTCTGACCAGGTCAAAGACTTATCCAACTTCTTAATACTTTTGTAGGCTTGGTCTATTGAGAATGAGCGAGGGCATACTGAAAAACACAATCCACATTTCATGCAGGTATCGTTGTCAACTTCAAGGTTATCAGCAGTAACTTGTATAGCATTTACAGGACAGATTGAAGAACACCAGCCACATTGACAACAGACACCAGCGTTAAAAACTATAGAAACTGGTTCAAAATAACGCTCAATCGGTGATTCTTTTGTTTGATATCTATAGAAGTATTCTTTAACTTCAACCTCTTTCTCCTCTCCCTTAATTTTCTTAACAACCGTTTTAGTTTTAGTTTCTACAAGTTCTTGAATGAATGCTTGTTCTTTTAGATAGATCACATCTCTTATTACATTCTCACTAGGAAATTCTTCCACTTCTTTAACAATTTCTTCTAAAAATAATGGATCCTTACCTTGAAGTCTTTCTAAGACTAATTTCCGCTCTGTTTCAGCGTCTATCATCGCATCAAGGATCTCAAAAAACTCGGATTCAGAAAACTTTCCAACTTTCAAGATTTCGTCTTTTGCTTCGAAAAAAGCTCTAACCTGAAAGTTTCCAGCAGCCAGATATGTGGCTTCCATTAAATCTATTGGAGTAAAACCTTTAAACAAATTGTTATCTGCAATTTGAACCATAGTTCATACTTTTCCCTATTTATTTATAAAAATTATATTATAATAAAAATTTAATTTCTCTCCCATTCCATTGCGAGGCAAGTCATCCTATAACTATAATTTTTTTATAGGAATCATCCTACGAGAGAGTTTACTGTTTTTTTCTTTGATTTTTCAACTTGTGTGGGTTTTATCGGATTGGGACCAGATTTCTTTATTTTTTCGTAAGAATCCTCAACACTTTTGACTAGTTTATCAGCCTCTGCACCGCTTAACCAATACATATTTACTCTTTGATTTCCATATCCTCTTGAGTCCAATATTCTATTAGCTAAATCAACATGTCGCTGAGCGGTAAAATTACCTTGCTTGAACTCACACTCATTTGGTCGTCAACCAACAATCATCACTCCGTCGGCTCCAGCTTTTATCCCATATAAGATGTGTTTTAAATCAATTCTTCCGGTGCACTTTACTTTTATAATTTTGACAGAAGCCGTATATTTCATTCGAGAAACTCCAGCTAAATCCGCAGCAGAATACCCTCATTTCAAACAAGCAAACATTAAGATTTTAAAGTTATTTTCCATTCTTTTAACCTCCCTCCAGCATTCCGTCAATTTCAGTAAATAACTGATAATCTTTAAAATATCTAATATCTATGGCGTTAGTCGGGCAACAGCTAGCACAAATTCCGCAGCCATCGCAATTTATTTCGTCAACTACGGCACCCTCTTCATCAACAACCGTTATAGCATTTTTTGGGCAAGCTTTTTCACACCTTCCACAGCTAATGCAAAGATCATTATTAACTTCTGCAATAATTAGTTCAATGTCTACTTCTCCTGGAGCTGTTAATTCAGCTACCTTACTTGCGGCAGCTCTCGCTTGAGAAACAGAGTAGGCTATGTCTTTAGGACCTTGGGCGAATCCTGCGATGAAAATTCCTTTAGTTTTAGTTTCTTGCGGCATTAATCCAAAGTGAGACTCGGTTAAAAATCCATTTCGATCAGAGTCTAAATTTAATATCCTAGAAATCTGTTCTGTGCCCTTTGAAGGTAGTGCAGCTGTCGACAGTACAACTAAATCTGCGCTGATTTTTATGATTTCGTCAGTTAATGTCGAGTAAACGCGTATATTTATGTTTTTAGTTTCTGGGTCTTCAGAAAATTCGCCTACTTTTCCACGAATCATCTTGATATCAGATTCTTTAGCTCTTTGATAATATTCTTCGAAGCCTTTTTCGTTAGTTCTCATGTCTATATAACATATGGTAATGTTGGCGTTTGGGAATTCTTCTTTAAGCAATTTTCCGTTTTTTAAGGCTAGCATACAACAAACACCGCTACAATAAGGTCTCTCAGTGTCCCGACTCCCCACACATTGAATAAACACAATTTCTTCGGGCTCTTTTGAATCCGAAATTCTATGGGTATGACCTTCTAGGGGTCCATTTGGAGCTAGAATTCTTTCGAGTTGGGATTGAGTTATGACATTTTCAAATTCTCCGTATCCATACTCTCCGAACGGCTCGTGAATGTTCCACCCAGTTGCTACGATGATTGTACCCACTTTGAAATTGACTTCTTCGGGTACCTGACTGAAATCTATCGCGTCTAACTCACAAGCTTCAACGCAACTGAAACATTCAACGCACACATCACGGTTAATGTCGTATAAGAAGGGAACCGCCTGTCCAAATGCGATGTCTATTGCTCTTCGTGGTCCTAAATGTTCGTCAAAGTAATTAGAAGTAATAATGGGACAAACTTCCGTACAAGCGCCACAGCCATTACAGTCATTGTTTACATATCTAGGTTTCTTTTCCACTGTCACATTATAATTCCCTACGAACCCATCTACTCTTTTCACGTCACTATAGCTAAGAATTTCTATATTTTCGTTCCGATTGACTTCGAGCATAACAGGTCCGCAGATTCATATAGAACAGTCGTCGGTAGGAAACGTTCTATCTAATTGAGCCATTCTACCGCCTATAGTTGTTTTACTTTCGATGAGATATACTTTAATCCCTCCGTTTGCAAGGTCCAATGCTGCGTTCATTCCAGCTATTCCTCCACCAACTACCATTGTGGCTTTCTCAACTGGGACTCTTCTCACTGGGACAGCTTCTAAAGTTTTTGCTCTATTAACGCCGCTTTTAACAAGGATTTTAGCTTTATCTAACGCCTCTTCGCTATCTTCTGTACACCAAGAACAGTGCTCTCTTACATTTACCATTTGAAAGTGGTAAGGATTTAAGTCAGTTTTAGAAATTGAGCCTCTATATATTGGTTCGTGGGTCCGAGGAGTTCAAGCTGACGCCACAATGCAATCAAGATTTTTTTCCTTAATATCATCTATTATTGCCTGTTGTCCGCCTTCTGTTCACAGAAAAGCGTGAGTTTTAGATATCACAACATCATCTAGATCTTTCGCAAACTCTACTAGTTTATCGCAATCTACTTTCCTCTTAATGTTAATTCCTCACTGGCAAGCATAGTATCCAATCCGATGATTTTCAGATTTTTCCATTTTCTTTCTTACTCCACCTCTATTTTTACAATTATGTATATATTTTTTGTAGTAAATACAATTTCGTCCTTTATCATTTTCCGACATTCATGACGAATTATTGTCGAAAAATCTACTTATTTTTATTTAATTTATTATTTAAGTTAGTTTCTATGTTATATATTATATTATTTTCTATTTAACGATATAAGTAAAAGTTAGTAATCCAATTAATGATATAATAAAAAACAGCTGATAATCTGAACTAAGGCAAAATATTATTGCTAAATAAAAAAGGAGTTAAGTTCGTAACTTTAAATATTGAACTACGCTGATTGAACTTGCTTTACGACGGGAACTTCTTTTTTACGTTCAATGAAATTAGCTGTCAGGTCTTCCAAAGTCTCTATTTTTTTTTCTAACAGTTCTATCCGATTAAAATTCGCTGCTAAGATTTTTCTTATAAGTTTATTTTCTGAAACTGTAAACGCTCCAGCTTTTTTCCTGAAAAATTTGTGCCTTCGATAGGATTCCGATCTTTTTAAGAGATTTAGTCGAATCATCCATTTAATAGCGGACATAAAATGCTTTTTAGGCCCAATTTTCCTTTTAACTTCTGCATAATAATCTTCAAGCGTATGTTTTTGATATTTTAAGATGGATTGAGATTTATCGGTATTCATGAAACCACAGTGAAAGTCTTTTTCTGCAAATCCTTCTTCAGGTAGGAAATTTCGACCTAACCCAAATATCTCCATCATATCGTTAAGGTACTCTTTATATGTAATTCTACATTGTTTTCCACCTGCTAAGTTAAATGTTTCACCCCACACCTCATCACACTCAATAGCATTAACTAAAGCTAATCCAATATCTTTAGTGTCACAGATTTCGATAGAAGTATCTAATGGCATGTGAAACATTAGAGGATCCATATTAAGCTTGTCTATCGAAGTAATATAGGTTAATCTAAATATTGCGAAATCTAAACCCGATTCTCTAATCAAGTTTTCAGCTGAAATTTTGGTTATTGCGTAATAATCACCTCTGCTCGGGGCAATGGGATCGGTAACTTCGATCATCGGATTGTATCGGCGATCTCCATAAACAGCTACCGAGGATGTGAATAATAGTTTCGGTTTCTGCTTGAGATTTTTCATAGCATCTAGAATATTTTGAGTTCCTCCAATGTTTACAGATTCAGCCAAACGAGGATTAGTATCTGCCAACGGAGGAATAATCGCAGCCAAATGGATAATTATATCTTGACTATGAACGGCCTTATTCACTTCTTCTTTATTTCTGAGGTCTCCCCAGATAATCTCTATTCTATTTTTGAATTTTTTAGCGATTCTTCTGTTTTTTTTATTGTAGATTTCAAAAACTCTGACATTATAATCTTTTTCAACTAATACCTTTAAAGTGCTTAAACCTACGTTTCCAAAAGCACCTGTTAATAATACTTTCATACCTAATATATTAAAATTAATACTTTCTAAATAGTCGATTGGTTGCGATCGCAACATATAATAGTTCAAATTTCTACTACAGTTATAATGAAAATCATAAGATTACAAATACCAGGCAATTTTTTGGAACATGTAGGATTTGCAGATTTGTTTCAGTATCTAGAATTTATAGAAATTTTAAACGCTTTTCAATACGACCAAAATCACTTCTTTGCTCTTCAGAGGATAAAGTTCAAACCGAATATAATTAAGGAACTGGATAAATATATAAAAAAACAATTTAATCCTCAATCTTTCCAATTATTAAATCAGACTAGAGATGAAATCATTTGTATTATGAATCAGAATAAAACTTCCGGGTTCTTTCCTATTGTCGACTCAGGTCCATGGGCATTTCTTTTCCCTATCCATATTTCTCAAGAAGTTCTTTTAATCAATATAATCTCTCAAAATGAATATATCAATAAATTATTCGATGTTATTAATTCGTTTACTGAGAAATATGAAATCGTAGGCATGACTGATTTGGATAAACTCGATGAAGTCGATCAGACTATATGGAGATCTGCAATTCCATTTCCCAATTTTACGAAGAGACAGCAAGAAGTCGCTGCATATGCGGCTAAAGAAGGCTTTTTTAAAACTCCAAAAAAGATAAGTGCGGTCCAAATAGCTACTCATTTTGGAATATCAGAATCAGCTGTAAATCGCCTTTTAAAAAGTGCCAAGAATTTAGCGATGGAATACTTTTTCGGAACATTCCTATAATTTTATATATAAATTATAATCTATTATCTAATCAATGATTAAAGAAAGGTAATGAAAATGAGTAAAATTCTTAGAATAAATTTGAGCAATAAAGACATTTCACAAGAAGAAACATCTGCTGAAGATGAATCAAAGTTCATTGGGGGTATTGGGCTATCTACAGCGATTTTCACTCGAGAAGTATCGAGCGACGTGGACCCTCTTGGTGAGGAAAATCTTTTGATATTATCAGTTGGTCAATTTTGTGGCACAGCTATTCCCTTCTGTGGTCGCCATTTCCTTATGGCAAAATCACCCTTAACCAACATTTTGGGAGAGGCGTCTTCTGGAGGATTTTTTGGAAAAGAATTAAAATCTACTGGTTTTGATTATGTAATTATCAAGGGAAAAAGCGAAACTCCGGTGCTTTTATCCATCAATGACGGAAAAGCAGAGATTTTAGATGCTACAGAGCTCTGGGGTAAAGGGACTCAAGACACCGATAAAGTCGTTAAAGAAAAGCTTGGAGACCCGAAAGTTAGAGTCGCTACAATTGGCCCTGCAGGGGAGAACCTTGTCAAATATGCTTGTATCATCAACGATAAGACCCATGCTGCTGGAAGATGCGGATTAGGGGCTGTAATGGGGAGCAAGAAACTAAAAGCAATTGCAGTTCGAGGTACGGAAAAGGTTCCTGTTAATGATAAAGAAAAAGTGCTAAATGCAGCCAAAGAACTGCGAGATTTATTAAGCAAATCCGCACTTGGTATGGTAATGTCAGATTCAGGTACACCAGTTCATTTAGATTCTATGGCAAGTGTCGGAGATATTAATGTAAAAAATTGGACAGAGGGAAGATGGATAGGTGTTAAACAAATCGGCGCTAAAGCACTAAATGCACGAGGAGAGGTAAAAATGCATGGATGTTTTAATTGTCCAACAGCGTGCCGTGGATATGTAGAATATGAGGGTGAATGGGTTTCTCGACCCGAATATGAAACTCTCGGTATGTTAGGATCGAATTTGTTAGTTGATGATTTAGAAGCACTTATTAAGTTGAACCTACTCGTGAACGATCTTGGATTGGATAGCATTTCGCTTGGGGGTGTTCTCGGTTGCCTTTTAGAGAGCATTGACAGGGAATTATTACCATCAGAGTATAAGCAATTAGGCTTTAAGAAAGAGCAAGTTTGGGGAGATTCAAAAACAATTGAAAAAATAATTCCGATGATTGCCTATCGAGAAGGAGTAGGAAATAAATTGGCTGAAGGAGTTAAAAAATTCTGTGAAATCGAGGAATTACCCGAAGAACTTTCTATACATGGCAAAGGATTAGAAATTCCAGCTCATGAGCCACGGGCTAACAATTTAACAGCTTTAGATTATGCTACAACTCCACGTGGTGCATATCATTGCTATGAACCCATGCATTTGTCTTCCTACATGAACCAAAAAGAAGAAATTGGATTAACAGAACGAGTTGATAAATTTGGAACAGGTGAGGATGTAGTAGAAGCAGTAATCAAAATTCAGGATGCAAGTGAAGCCTATTCTGCTAGCGGGGGATGTATATTTGGATTTTGGTTTATTCATAAACTTCAACCATGGATTGATGGTCTTAATGGGATCACGGGGCGATCTTACTCCGTCGAATCTTTCATGGAAGCAGGACAAAGAATTGTTAATATGAAAAGAGAATTTAACACGAAATGCGGTATCAGCGTAAAAGATGACACTTATGGGTCTCGATTCTATACACCACTCGAAAAAGGAGGTAGTAAGAAAAATGTACCTCCCTTGGACGATCTACTCCAGACTTATTATCGAAAGCGGAATTGGAACGAAAAGGGAATACCTAACATATAAAGCTCATCTTTTTTTTATTTTTTTCTTAATTTCTTAATCATTCTATCTTGAAACATAAGTTATATTGAAAATATTTTTATTAGCGGATGACCTAATAATTAAAATAATCAAAATAATTTAATTAGCCTCTAAAAAGGATTTTTTAGCTACTTATGTCAGATCTAAAACCTTCACCTCAGGAGATATATGAGAAAAGGGAAGAGTTTGGATTAGAAAATTCAGTTGAAATGCTAGCTGATATTATTGATACAGAAAAGGATAGCAACAAAAGAAAAGAAGCGGTTAAATTTTTGGGGAGCATTAGTAATTATGTTCCCCAGTTAAAAAATGAATGCTTTGCGATTATAGAAAATGTTTTAATTTCTGAGGAAAAGATCGATCTAAAATGTGAAGCTGCGAAAGCGTTAGGTAAGCTAAAAAACGAGAAAGCATTAAAACCTTTAAATTGGATATTGGAGCAGAAAATTGATAGCATGGACCTAAAATTAGCTGCTTTAAAAAGTATAGCTAAAATCAAATTTGAGGAACCACAGATAAATCTTTTTATTAAGGAGCTAGATTCCAGATATAATCCTATCAGAGAATTTGTCAAAAACTACCTCGTTGGAATTGAACCGGAATTTCTAATAAAAACTTTATTAGCTTATCTAAAAAATGAAAACATATCAAATGAACACAAATCGGAAATTATTAAGTTAATCGGTTACGAGCTTTCTAGCATTAACATAACATTTCAGGATATCGATTACATAAAAGTCAAGTACCCAGAACTAGTTTCTAAATTGTTTTCAAGTAAAATTAGTCTTTTAGACGAAATAACAAGAACTTTAAGAGAAGAGGATTCCGAATTACTAGATTCTGCCGTTTCAATTTTAAAATTGTTGAGCCCTGAAATTAACAAGGATGTAACTAAATTGTTACTGAGCGACGACTTTATCGTAAGAAAAAATGCTATCACACTTATCGGAAAATTGAAGTTAAAGGATGCAGTGGACACGCTAATTACAGGCTTAGATAATATATATAGCGAAGTAAGCGTAGCTACGATCGCAACATTAGGAGAAATTGGTGATCTTTCAGCCGTACCTGAGCTACTCGAAGTATTAAATATAGAAGATATCAGCTTTGAATACACCGATATTGATATGAAGTTCTACATCATGGACGCAGTTAAAAAGATTTATTCTGCTAATAAATCCGCTGACTTTAATATTTTATTCTCCCATTTAAATTCAGACAGCGACACTCTGAAAGAAAGTATTGCGTTTATTTTAGGCGAAATTGGAAATGAGGTGTTTGCTAACCCTCTAATCGTTTTGTTAAAGGATAAAAATTTAGATGTTAAAAAAAATGCTATTATCGCTTTAGGAAAAATAGGAACCATTGAACCCATTATTAACCTAATTAAAATTTTGGAGAATCCTGATTCCTATTGGCTCATAAAAAAAGTTGCAATTGATGCTATATATAATATCTTTCAAAGAAATTGGTATCGAGTTAAAGAGAAAGATGTATATCTAGAACGTACATTAAATAAGTATATAGCAACATTAATAGATTATTTAAAGCGAAGCGAAACCGAAGACACCAAAGTTAAGGTAAGTTTGATTAAATTTCTGGAAATTTATGGAGAGGAATCGGCTTTAAACGCCTTACTTTCCAGAGTAAACGATTTCCCTCGAATCATAAGGATACATGCAAGCAATGCAATTAAGAAAATCGAAGATAAGATTGAGGAAAGGTTAGGTCTCGATAATTCTGACTAAATTCTCATTTAACTTTCGCTTGCGAAAGCTACCCTCTTCAAGATTAATTTGAAGTTTAAATAAATAATCACCCATATAGACTTAAAAGTATAACTATTTTAGACTTGGACATAAAAATACGAAAAACGGAAATTTTTCGTGTTTCGATGTGACTAAAAAGTCGTTAATAACCGGAATTGTCACTTTTTGAGTAAATTTTAATAAAGTTAATCAATATCCTTACATAATTTTCAAATTATTAAATTAAGCTTATATAAACTTTTTAGTGATTTACTAAAAATGACTGAGAATCCAACTGAAGATGAGTTACAATCCACTCAATATGACTATTCTTTTGATTATATCCAAAAGAAACTTGAGGGGAAAAAGGATTCCTATGGAATGTTAATGAAGGAAATTATCCGGGCAGGAATTTGCACCGAGTGTGGTACTTGTGCTGCAGTATGTCCAGTGCTCGAATGGGATCATTTAGCAGGACAACCGAAATTAATCGGAAAATGTACCGGATGTGGAATCTGTTACAATCAATGCCCCCGAACTATTACTGATCCTATTCAATTGATGGGCGAATTTAAAACAGGGTATGTATCGAATACTAATATTCCAGAAGTTATTGGAGCCCAAGATGGAGGAACTGTAACTTCCTTGCTTAGCTATCTATTTGACGAGCATTTGATAGATGCAGCAGTTGTTTCAATGAAAGATCCTAATAATCCATGGCATCCTGTTGCACAAATTATAACTACTAGAGACGACGCAATAAAGGCAGCCGGTTCCATCTATTGCCACTCTCAAACTGTGGAAGCTCTCATGGATGCAATACGACAAGATTACAGGTCGATCGCGTTTGTTGGTACTCCATGTAATATTGACGCTGTTGATAAGATGATGAGTTCTCCAGCAGGTATGCTTAAATATTTTATGCGAGCTCATGTCCTCAAAATTGGCTTATTTTGTATGGATTCGTTTGCTCCTGAAGCTCTATATCCTTTTTTTGAAAAAGATGGTATAGATTTATCAAAAGTAGTAAAAATGGATATCAACAAGGGAAAGTTTCATATCTACTTTGACTACGATGGAGAGCCAGTAAAATCCTATACAATAAAAGAATTGGACAAATTCAAATCGTCTAGTTGTAACTTTTGTACAGATTTAACAGCTGAAAACGCGGACATTTCTATTGGTTCCGTAGGGAGTGGTGCCAAGAAAAATACTGCTTTTGCAAGAACGGGAATTGGAACAGAGATTATTGAAGACGCTGCTAAAAAGGGGTATCTTACAATTGAACCTTATAATGCTATAAATTTAAACGCGGTTCTGTTTCTAGCTAAACTCAAAAAAGTATCTCAATATAATATTCAGAAGCGCAAGGTGTTTATTGTTAGAGAGCCTAGTAGTATTGATCAACCTAAAGTCAAGACAAAACCAGAAGACGAACAAGCAGTTGCACAACCTCTTGGCTCCAGGAAATTTCTATCTGTTTCAAAAGATATAAATGAAGAAGAAAAAACCTTAAAAATTTCGTTAACTAATTCCGTGGGATATATTCTAGAAGACCTCAAAATTAGGATTGTAATAGTTGAAGAACTCTTCGAGAAGAAACCATGGATTACAACGATAAGAGAACTTTTCCCATATGAAACTATAGAAATAGGGTATCCTTTAGAAACTGTGAATAATGAAATTATCTATGGTAATGTGTTAGTAGAAGCTTCGGCGGAAAAGTATGGTAAAGTGTTCTCAAGAACGTTTAAATTAGCTCCAAATGAAGAAAAATAAGTTTTAATTTTATAAAGAACTAAATTAGATGAAAAATTATAAACAATATTATAAAAAAAGGTGAAGATTACTATTAAAATATCTCTTGTAGGTTTGGGGGGATGTGGCAAAACAAGCTTGTATTCAGTAGCTTTTGCTGAGAAAACTCCGGAAGATACGAAGAAATTATCTCCAACAATTCTCTATGAAACAAGGAGACATCCTTTTCTTGGACTTCAAGTTGGAATTTTTGATTTTGGTGGTCAGGACCAATATCGAAAAGAATATATGGAGAAACCAGAAATATTCCGAGGGACGGATATACTAATTTGCGTTATTGATTTACACGATCCTAACACTTTCGAGCAAGGAAAAGAATATTTTGAAGGATTATTGGATATCCATCGAAAAAACAACGAAAAACCTAAAGTTCTATTGTTCCTCCATAAGTTCGATACAACGGATTATCCTAAGGAACTTTTAGATACCAACGTTAAGCACGCTAAAGGACTCTTTCTTGATACTTTTAAAGATTATGATTTCGATTTGAAGTTGACGAGTATTTATCAACAAGACGAGTTAGCTAAAATTTTTCGGGACATCTTAATTTCGTCATATAAAGATTTAAAGAAATCTGTTGAAAAAGCAGAAAGCCAACTTGAAGAAATTAAAGCGAAAATAATAATTTCTGATGTTTCTGGAAATGTGTTGGTACATAACGTTCAAGGCGTAAGTAGTGGTTTAACGCTAAGAGGAGATTTGAGGGATTTCATTGACGCAGCAAATACGGTGAGGGAGAATATTTTTATGTCCGATTCGTGCCGCTTCATGGGACAGAGTGAAGATGGAAAAGGGATTGAGCTCCACATCTTTAAGTATATCATCTCTGTATTTGTGATGAAGTCGCAAGAATTAGATAGAGATTCTCAAGATAAACTGAACGTATTACTTAACGATATGAAACTTTTCGCAGACTTAATCATATCTGCTCATTCAGATTAAGGTTTTTATCAACTTAATTTTTACTTTTCTCTCTTTTTTAAAAAAATAATTCTAAATAATAGTTTTAATCTGACATTAGTTTTCGAAAAATTTTTTGACTTAGCATTATTTTTTTTATTTATAGATCGATTTATTAATTCTATTATTTCAGAATTAGATAAACCTTCAAAGAATTTTCTCCCAATTTTATAAC